>JAGPDF010000071.1:0-19617 GCA_018057705.1 Thermoanaerobaculia bacterium
CCGACGCCGGGGCGGTGCTCGTTCTCCAGGGCTCGCCCGCGGGCCTGGTGACCGCCAACCTGCTCGACTTCGAGCCGCAACGCTTCTACCAGGGCCTCGCCAGCGTGGGCGATGCCGCCGAAACCGGCGATCGCTTCGGCGCCGCGCTCGCCGTCGGCAACCTCGATGGCAACAGCGGCCACGACCTCGCCATCGGCGTGCCGGGTGAGAACGCCGCGCAGGGGGCGGTGGTCGTGCTCTATTCCGCGAGCGGTTGTCCGGGTCTGGGTCTCGTGGTGCCGCAGCACCTCGACCAGGACAGCCCGGGCATGCTCGACGCGGGCGAAGCCGGCGACGCTTTCGGGTATGAGCTCGCGGCCGGAGATTTCGCCGGCGACGTTGCCGACGACCTCGCCATCGGCGTCTTCGGCGAGGATGTCGAAGGCCAGACCGACGCTGGCGCCGTGCAGGTGGTCTACGGCCTGCCGAGCTCGGGCCTCATCCCCGCGAACAACCAGTTCTGGCACGAGAATTCGATCGACGCCGGCGGCTTCACCGAGACCGGCGACCACTTCGGCGAGGCGCTCGCCGCCGGCGACCTCGACGGCGACTTCATCGACGAGCTGGCGATCGGCGCGCCGGCCGAGGACGTGTCGTTCCACCCCGACGCCGGTGCGCTGACGGTACTGAAGGGCGCCTCACCGCTCGGGCTCACGACGGACAGCGCCACCCACTTCGACCAATCGGGCGTCGTCGACGGCGAGGCACTGGGCGACTTCGACAACTTCGGCTACGCGCTCCGGATCGGCGACTTCATCGAGGGCGCCTCGGCCGGCAACGATCTCGCCGTCGGCATTCCGCAGGAGAGCGTCGGCTCGCCGACCCCGTTCACCTTCGTTGGCGCCGTCACCCTGATCCCGGGCGGCGGGACCACTCTGGAGATCGGCGCCGCGACCCTCTGGTCGAAGGGCTCCTTCGGCAGCGCCGGCACGCAGGTCGACAGCCCCGAGTACTACGGCTACGCCCTCGCTGCCGGCGACTTCGACGGCAACGGTCACGACGACCTCGCGATCGGTGCCGTGCAGGTCGAGGGCATCCATCCCGGCGGCAGCCCGGTCACCTCCGGAGCGGTCTACAGCCTCTACGGCGCGCTCTTTTCGGACGGCTTCGAGAACAACAACGTGACGCGCTGGTCGGGGAGCGTCGGCTGCGGCGCCTGCCTCGCCCCGAAGGAGCCGCAAGGTCTCCGTCCCTAGGTGCCCGATCGACCCGCCGCAGGCGCGGAGTCCCAACGGGGGCGCCGGCGGGTCCACCAGAGGCGGATGCCGAGAGCGCACATCGAGAGCAGCCAGAGGCCGATCGTGAGCGCGCCGATGCGCCCCGCCCTGCCTCCCATCTCGCCGGTGTGGAAGGCGAACAGCGAATCGACGAAGCGCCGGCCCGGGGGCGACGCGAGAGCGTCGAAGTCCGCGCCGACGCGACCGTCGACCGCGCTGACATAGACGCGCGTCTTGCCGTAGGCGCGCCGCAGTTCCCCGGACTGCCGCAGGCGGATCGCCCACCAGGCGTCGTCGGCGGTGGGAAATCCGATGCCGGAGAGCGCCGCTCCCGGATACCGGTCGAGAGCCCTGCGCGCGGCCTGCGCCATGCCGACCGGCGGCGCCTCGCCGGCCGGCATCGTCAACATCGGCGGATCGACCGGTGCGGGCTGGACCAGCCGCTCCGTGAACGGCTCGAAAGCGAGGAGCACTCCGGCGCTGACCAGGCAGGCGGCGGGGAGCGCCAGCCAGAGTCCGAGTGTGCGATGCCACGAATAGAGGCGCGCCGGCCCGGGGCTCGTGCGCGCGGGGAGCAGAGCGCGACGCCAGGACCCGGAGCGTGGCCACGCCACGAAAAGCCCGAGGAAGAGGTTGGACAGCAGCAGCAGTCCGCTGGCGCCGACGATTCGCTTCCCCGTGTCGCCGGCGAGGAGCTTCTGGTGGACGAGAATCAGGCTCTCGACGAGCCCGCCGTCGGCGAGACGCTCGCCGTCCTCGCGGCGGCGCAGGACGGTTCCCGCGCCATCGACGCGGACGACCCGATCCCGCTCCGGCGGCGCGCCGACGAGATGGATGTCGAACCGGTCCGCTGCACCGGCCGACGTCCAGATCGAGTCGATGCGCCGGCCGGGGACGGCCGCGACGAGGTCCGCAGCGCGCCGCTCGAGCGCCGCGAGGTCGAGAGGCTTCGACTCTCCCGCCACCGTCGCGTCGTCGATCTCCCAGTGAAAGACCGCGAAGACTCCAGTAGCCGCCTGCACCAGCCAGAAGGCGGCTGCCGCGAGACTCAGCCAGCGGTGCGCGAGGACGGCGGAAGACCGAAGGGACCGCAGGGTTCGCAGACTCATGTTTCGGCGAGCCGCGCGCGCAGCCATGCCGCCGACTCCGAGAGGGCGCGATCGGCGAGTGCCGCGATCGCGACCGCTTCGAGAAACGAGTGCGAGGCGCCGCGATAGAGCTCGAGGCGGGAGGTCACGCCGGCCCGCAACAGGCGCTGGTGGAGGCCCTCGCTCTGCTCCGCCAGCAGATCGAGCTCGGCCGCGACCAGCAGGACCGGCGGCAGGCCCCCGAGATCGGCGAGCGCCGGGCAGGCCCTGGGGTCCCCGGCGTCCGACTCGTCGCGCAGGTAGTTGCGCCAGAAGCCTTCCATTTCGTCGGCGGTGAGCATGTTGCCGGGTCCGCCCAGGCGCCGGACGGCCTCGGGCGAAGAATGTCGGGCGAAGACGCCGTAGTTGAGCAGCAGCGCGCGCAGCGGACCCAGCGAGTCTGCTTGCCGCAAGTCGAGCGCAGCCGCGACAGCCAGGTTGGCGCCGGCGGAGTCGCCGCCGATCGCCAGCCGGCCGGGGTCGATCCCCAGCTCGGCGCCGCGCCCGGCGAGAAACTGCACCGCCGCCGTCACCTGCTCGAGCGCCAGCGGGAACTTCGCTTCCGGGGCCAGCGCGTAGTCGACGCCGACGACGGTGACGCCGGCCCGCGCCGCGTACTCGCGCATGAGGCGGTCGTGGGTGTCGAGGCTGAACAGCGTCCAGCCGCCGCCGTGCAGGTAGACGAGAGCGGCGTTCCCGCTGCCGCCCGAGGGGTCGTGGATCCGGATGCGGACGGTGGCGTCACCGACCAGCAGGTGGCGCTCGAACGTACGCTTCATCTGCGGGCCGCCGCGGGCCCACGGTGCCCGCACCTGCTCGGCGATCCACCGCGCTTCGACCGGCGAAGCGGAGCCGAAACCCGGATATCGAGCCCAGGCCGCGGACATCCCGGCGACGAAGCGCCGGATGTCCGGGTCGAGGTCCGGGCCGGTCAGCGGTTGCTCAGAAATCGAAGCGCACCGTCGCGATGGCCTGGCGTCCGATACCGTAGTTGCAGTAGCTCACCGACTGGCAGACCCCGACGTAGGTCTTGTCGGTCAGGTTCGTGGCGCTCAACAGGAACTCCATGTTCCGCCAGAGATAGCGCACCGAGGCATCGAAGAGAGTGTACGACGGCACCTCGATGGTATTGGCGCCATCGCCGGCGCGCGACCCGATGTAGCGCAGGCCCGCCCCGAGGCCCAGGCCGGAGGCGCCGCCCTCGGTGAACATGTACTCGCCGCCGGCCGAGAAGAGCTGGTCCGGGGCGAGAGGCGGGCGCTTGCCGAGGGTCGCCGGATCAGTCGTCTCTGTGACCTCCTGATCGAGGTAGGAGTAGGAGGCGTAGTAGTTCAGGCTCGTCGCCAGGCTGCCGATCGCCTCCAGCTCGATGCCCTGCGAACGGATCTCGCCCTGCTGCACGGTGCTGAAAGGGTTGACCGGATCGGGCACGCTGACGTTGGTCTGGGTGATCTGGAAGATGGAGGCCGTCAGGAAGCTGTTCGAACCCTTGGGCTGGAACTTCAGGCCGCCTTCGAACTGCTCGCCCTCGGTCGGTTCGAACGGCCGGTTGTAGAAGTCGACACCGGCGACGGGCAGAAACGAGGTCGAGTAGCTGAAGTAGGGCGCGAGGCCGCTCTCCGCCAGGTAGGTCAGGGCGAGACGGCCCGTCAGGGCGTTGTCGCTCTGGTCGACCTGCGAATCGGAGAGTCGGTTGTCGGTGGTGATGTCGGTCGTGTCCTCGCGCAAGGCGAGCGTCGCGATCCAGCGCGAGCCGAACTTCATCTGATCCTGGGCATAGAACCCGAGCTGATCGATCGGCTGGTCGACGTTGCCGTAGATGAACAGATCCGGGACGCTCGAGCCGTAGACCGGGTCGAAGACGTCGAGCGGCGCGGCGACGGAGAAGCCGCTCACGATTTTCGACTCGGAGGTCGAGTAGTCGACACCGAAGAGAAGCGAATGCTCGACGCTGCCGGTGTCGAAGCGGGCGTAAGCGTTGGTGTCCATGGTGAAGATCTTGAGCTCGAAGGTGTTGCCGAAACCGAAACGGTTGAGGCTCCGCAGGTCCTCCTGCAGTCCGCCACCGAAGACGGTCTTGCCGTCGAACTCGATGCTCGAGTAGCGCATCGTGTTGCGCAGCGCCCAGGTGTCGTCGATCCGGTACTCGAAGAGTGTCCCCGCCGACCACTGATCGCGCTCGAAGTAGTCGTAGTCCGGCTCGCCGACGAAGAGGCTGCGATCGATGTCGCCGTTCGGATTCCCGGTCAGGGTGCCCTGCGAGGGCAGGAACTGGCTCCAGCCGGTGTCGTCGCGCTGGAAGTCGCCGAGCACTGTGAGGGTCGTCTTGTCCGACGGCGTCCAGGTGAGGGCCGGAGCGATGAACCAGCGGTCGTCAGAGACGAAGTCGACCTGGGTGTCGCTCTGCCGCGCCAATCCCGTGAGCCGGTACTTGAGCTTTCCGTCGTCGCCGATCGGCCCGCCGAAGTCGGCCTGGGCCTGCATCTTGTCGTGCGAGCCGTAGTTGAGGACGACCTCGCGCAGCTCGCGCGAGGGCGGCCGCTTGGTGACCAGATTGACCAGGCCGCCGGGCTGATTCTGGCCGTAGAGCACCGAGCTCGGCCCCTTGACCACGTCGATCTCCTGCAGCATGTAGGGGTCGATCTGGCCCGAGACCTGACCGCTCTGCCAGCGCGAGTTGTCGCGGTAGAGACCGTATGTGGACTGGTCGAAGCCCCGGATGTTGATCCAGTCGAAACGCGTCTCGGTGCCGAAGGTGTTGACGTCGACGCTCGCCGTGTAGCTGATCGCCGCGGCGACCGACTGGACGTTGCGCGCCGTCATCTGGTCGGCGGTGATGACCGAGACCGACTGCGGGATCTCGATCAGCGGCGCGTCGGACTTGGTCGCCGACGTCGAGGATGCAGCGACGAAGCCGCCGGGCTCCGAGACCGTGATGATGCTGCCGAAGGTCCCGATCTCCAACGTGAGGTCGAGCGCGGCAGCGGCCGCGGCGTCGAGCTCGACCGGCGCGGCCGTGGGTTCGAATCCCGGGGCTTCAGCCTCCAGGATGTACGCTCCGGCCGGGGCCGCGATGCGGTAGCTGCCGTCACCGATCGTGCGTGCGTCCTGGCGGAAGTCTCCACAGCGCAGAGTCAGACTCGCGCCGACGAGCGGCGCTCCGGAGGGATCGACGATCCTGCCGGTGACCTCGGCCCGCGGCGCCGCGGCGTCGAAGACGCAGCCGGCCGGGGCGGGAGAGCCCTGGGCGCCAGCCATCGCGGTCGTTGCAATCATGAGGGTGAGAGCTACGGAGAGTCGCATCGCTGGCTCCTTCTTGCCTCGAAAGGCGTCGGTTCGATCGAATGCTCGGCATGCTGGCATCCCTGATTGGTATCCAGCAAGTACCAGATTCCACCGCATATATGGGTCCAGCCAACTCGGGTCGGTCGTTAGCTCTGGACCCACCAAGGTGACCGATTCTGGTCCTTTACGTAGTCCACGATCGGTCCCACAATCCCGCCCCATGTTCATCCGATCCTGCTGGAAGCCGCGGTCGATCGAGGCCGCCTACCGTCTCGTCGACGACAATCCATGGGCCCTGCTCGTCAATGGCGGCGAAAACGGGCCGCTCGCGACCAACCTGCCGTTGCTGCTCGACCGGTCGCGCGGCGGCCACGGCGTCCTGCTCGGCCATCTGGCCCGCGCCAACGAGCATGCGCGCGCGCTGTTCGCGACGCCGACACCGACCCTGGCGATCTTTCACGGCCCCCAGAGCTACGTGACGGCTTCCTGGTACCCTCTCCGGCAGATGCCGAGCACCTACTACTACACCGCTGTGCACTGCTACGGTTCCGTGCGGGAGCAGTCCACGGACGAGCTCGAGTACACCCTGAAACTCCTGAACGACAGGATGGAGAGTCCGATACCGGGCGGCTGGCAGATGGACGAGATCCCGCACTCCGAGATCACCCGCCGGCTGCCCCACATCGTCGGGTTCGAGATCGTCATCGAGCGCTTCGAAGCCAAGTTCAAGCTCGGGCAGGACGAGCCGCTGCGCGACGCCCTGGCGGTCGCCGACCACCTCGGCGCCTCCCCCGATCCGCAACACGCAGCCCTCGCCGCCGCGATCCGGCGCGAGAACTCCGGACGCAGCGAGGGTGACGGCGCGTGAAAGCCGGCTCCGGCACCGGGCTCCTGCGTGCCCTCGGGCTCTGGGATTCCGTCTCGCTCATCACCGGCATCATGGTCGGCTCCGGCATCTTCCTGATGGCCGGCAGCATCGCCGTGCAGCTCCACTCACTGGCCGCCGTCGCCGCTGTCTGGGCCTTCGGTGGCCTGTTGAGTGTCTGTGGCGCCGTGGCGCTCGCCGAGCTCGGCGCCGCGCTGCCCGCGGCCGGCGGCCTCTACGTCTACCTGGCGCGGGCCTTCGGCCCGAAGGTGGGCTTCGTCTACGGCTGGAGCGCCATGGCGCTCATCCACTCCGGCTCGCTCGCGGCGCTCGCGGCGGCGATCGGCCTCTACGCCGCGCCGGTCTTCGAGCTCTCCTCCGGACAGCAGAAGGTGCTCCAGCTCGGCTGCATCGCGCTGTTCGTCGCCGTCAACTCGGCCGGCGTCGGGGTGGGCAAGTGGGTCCAGAACAGCCTGACCACCCTCAAGGTCGGGGGGCTCGCGGTGATGACCTTCCTGCTCTACTCGCGCGGCAGCATGGATCGGCTGTGGAGCCACTGGGTGCCGGCGCCGGAAGAGGGTGTGGGAGGGGTGCCATGGCTCGGCTTCGGCGTGGCGCTCGTCGCCGTGCTGTGGGCCTATGATGGCTGGCACTTCCTGTCGTTCGCCGCCGGCGAGGTCAAGGACCCGTCGCGCACGATTCCGCGCAGCCTCATCCTCGGCACCGTCCTGGTCTTCGTGGTCTACCTGGTCGTCAACGCGGCCTACTACGCGGTGCTGCCTCCCGAGAGCATCCGCGGCAGCGACCGTGTGGCGGCGCTCGCGGTGCAGGAGGCCCTCGGACCGGGGGCCGCGGTCTCGATCTCGCTGCTCATCGTCATCTCGATCCTCGGAGCGATGAACGGCATCACGCTCGGGGCGGCGCGGGTGAGCTATGCCATGGCGGCCGACGGGCTGTTCTTCCGCTCCTTCGCCCGTCTCCACCCGCGCTCCCATGCGCCGGTCGTGGCCACCGTCGCCCAGGGCCTCTTCGCCGCGCTCTTCACGCTGGTGGGCACGTTCCAGCAGCTCTTCACCTCCTTCGTCTTCACCTCCTGGATCTTCTACGGCCTCGCCGTCGCCGCGGTGATCGTGCTGCGCCGCCGCGAGCCCGCGCTGCCTCGCCCCTACCTCTGCCCGTGGTATCCGGCGACGCCGATCTTCTTCCTTCTGGCAACCGCAGGGATCATCATCAGTACCTTCGTGGCGAGCTTCTGGCCGGCCATTCTGGGTGTCGGCATCATTCTCGCCGGGATCCCACTCCACTTCGCCTTCCAGTACTTCGAGCGCCGCCGGCCCGGCGCCGCGACGGCGGCAAGGTCGCGAAACTAGGCGATCGCTTATCATCGCGCCGGATGCCGGTATGAACACGCTCTCGGACCTCGCGATCGATCGCTCGTCGCGACTCACCCTCCAGGATCAGCTCGCCCGCCAGATTCGCGAGCTCATTCAGAGCGGCGCCCTCGCCCCCGGCGAGTCTCTGCCTTCGACACGCGACCTCGCCACCGAGCTCGAAGTGTCGCGCAACACGGCGATCTATGCCTACGACCGGCTGGTGAGCGAGGGTTATCTCGACTCCGCCCCGCGCTCGGGCGTACGGGTGAGCTCGACGATCGCCTTGACTCGGCACGTGCGGCGAACTGCCGCGGCCATCGGCGCCATTGGCGCAATCGGCGCCTCCGGACCTGGCGAGCCCGCGCCGGCGCCGGCTCCTCCGCGTGGCGCCCGCCTGCCGCTCGGATCGCCGCGCCCCTTCCGCCCCTGCCAGCCCGACATCGGGCTCTTCCCCCTGCTGACGTGGAACCGCCTGCGCAGCCGCGTGCTGCGCCGCGAGGGGCGCAATGTCCTGCACTACCAGGCCGACTGCATCGCCGGGCTGCCGGCGCTGCGCGAGAGCGTCGCCACCTACCTCAGGGACCACCGCGGAGTGCGCTGTGACTGGCAGCAGGTCGTCATCACCTCCGGGTCGCAGCAGGCGCTCTTCCTCCTCTCGCTGCTTCTGCTGGACGCGCGCGACCAGGTCTACATGGAAGACCCGGGCTACGTGGAGGCGCGGCTCGCGTGCCAGAACGCCGGCGCGCGGATCGCGCCCGGAGCGATCGACGACCAGGGCCTCTGCCCGCCGACTCCGGCCGACGGCAAGATCGCATTGATCTACACCACACCGTCGCGCCAGTTCCCCACCGGCGTCTCGCTCTCGCTGGCTCGCCGGCTGGCGCTCATCGACTTCGCGGGGCGCACGAAGTGCTGGATCGTCGAGGACGACTACGACTCGGAGCTGCGCTACGGCGCTCGCCCGCTGCCCTCCCTGCAGAGCCTGGACAACTGCGGCCGCGTCATCTACGCCGGCACCTTCAGCAAGCTCCTCTTCCCGTCGCTGCGGCTCGGCTACGTCGTCGTGCCGGAGCCGATTCTCGCGCCCTTCATCGCGCTCAAGCACTTGAACGACGACCATCTGCCGCTGCTCGACCAGGCGACGCTGGCGCTCTTCCTCGAGAGCGGCGCCTTCTACTCGCATGTCCGCCGCTGCCGGCGCGAGTATGCGGCGCGCCAGCGGCTCTTTCTCGACCTCTTCGCCAAGGCCGACCTGCCGGTCACTCCCGGCAATGCCGACGGCGGCATGAACGTCGTCGTCTTCCTCCCCGAGGACGCCGACGACGCCGCCTGGTCGAAGCGCCTGGCCGAGGCGGGCTTCGACGTCCCGGCGCTGTCGCACTACGCGATCCGGACGACCGCGCCCGGGCTGATCTTCGGCTTCACCGCCTTCCCCGTCGAGCTCCTGCGCTCCGCTTTCCAGGGCATGTTGCCGATTCTCCGCAGGGCGGCAGCGGAGTCGCCACTCCGCGCCGCGGAAACCAAGAGAAAGACGAGGAAACGATGATCCGACGGAGCGAGTCGATGAGCGCCCCCCGCCTGAAGATCCTCCTGGCCGCCCCGCTGGCGCTGGGCCTGGCGCTGGGCCTCGCAGGTCCCGGAGGATCGCGGGCTCTGGCGAGCGCACCGCCGGCAATGTCGGCCCCCCTCGCGCCCTTGCAGGCCCTGCCGTTCGACCACATTCTGCGCTACGACGAGCTCACGGCGCTGCTCCAGGCGTGGGCCGCGGCGCGGCCGGACCTCGTCGAGCTCGAAAGCCTCGGCAAGACCCCCGAGGGGAGAGAGCTCTGGTTCCTGACCCTGACCGCGCACGCCACCGGCCCGGCAGGCGACAAGCCGGCGATCGCCGTGGATGGGAACGAGCACGCCACCGAGTGGGGAGGAGGCGTCGCCGCGCTGCATTTCATCCACCACCTGCTCGATCGGTTCGGCAGCGACGAGCGTGTGACGCGACTGCTCGAAACGCGTGCGGTCTACGTGCTGCCGCGCCTGACCCCGGACGGTGTCGAAGCGACCCTCGAGCAGGGGCGGTTCATCCGCTCCGTCGCCCGGCCCTATCCCTTCGCCACGCCGGAGAGCGGCATTCACGGCCGCGATCTCGACGGCGACGGTCGCGCGGTCTTCATGCGCTACCGCGATCCGAACGGTCCGTGGAAGGAGTACCCGGGCGATCGCCGGCTGCTCGTTCCGCGCGCCCCCGACGAGGCCGGCGGTGATTACTGGCGTGTGCTTCCGGAGGGCCGGATCGAGGGCTACGACGGGGCGACCATCGCCGACCCGCCGGCTCTCGAGCCGATCGATCTGGGGGCGAACTTCCCCGGCGATCTGCGCGAGAACGCGCGCGGCCGCACCGCCGGCGCCTACCCGCTGTCGGAGCCCGAGATCGCGGCCTACGTCGCCGCGCTCGCGGCGCGTCCGAACATCGTCGCGCACGTCACCTGCCACACCTTTGGCGGGCTGGTGCTGACGCCGCCGGTCAATCTCGCAGAGCAGCTGCCCGGCGCGGACCGCAAGGCCTACGAGACATTGGCCCACCGGGCGGCCGAGCTCACTGGCTACCGTGCGATGTCGTATCTCGACCTCCGGGCGGAGGACCGCGAGAGCTACATCCCCAGCGCCTTCGGCTGGCTGTACGACCAGCGCGGGATTCTCTCGTTCATCACCGAGTTCTGGGACCCGTTTCGGGCGGCCGGAATCTCGCTCGCCGGAACGACGGCCTCCGCCTGGCTCTGGGGCTACCATCCGGTCGAGGATGAGGTCGCGCTCCTGCGCTGGAGCGACCGGGAGTTGGGCGGCGACGGCTTCGTGCCGTGGCGCCGGTTCGAGCATCCGCAACTGGGAGAGGTCGAGATCGGTGGCTTCGACCTGGTGCGCTACTGGTACAACATCCCGTTCGATCGCCTGGAGAAGGAGGTCGCGCCGCACAGCGATTGGCTGGTCTACCTCGGCCTCGCCACGCCTCGCCTCGCGATCCGCACGTTTTCGTCCGAGCCGCTGGGCACCGGCCTCTGGCGGGTGCGTCTGGTGGTCGAGAATCAGGGCTATCTGCCGACGCACGGCGCACAGAAGGCACTCGATCAACAGGTGAGTCGCGGGGTCTTCGCGGAGCTCGCCCTGCCGCCGCAAGCGCGCCTCGTCGAGAGCCCGGCGCGGCAGGCGCTGGGGGAGCTCCAGGGTCGCATCGCGCAGCGCTCGACAGCGACCTGGTGGGGGTATGCCCCCGGCACTCCCGACCGCGCCGTCGCCGACTGGATCGTCGCGGCCCCGGCAGGGACCGCGCTCTCGGTCGCTGCGTTCCACGATCGCGCGGGCCGGGAGAGCGGTCGACTCGTGCTGGGAAGTTCCATCCGCTGACCCGGCTCGACCGGGAGGCCTGACCTGCAAAGGGAGACCGATCCATGAGCGTCAAGCGCGTCGCCGCACGCCTCAGTTGCCTCACTTGCCTCACCGGCACGATCCTCGCCGCCGCGGCCGGTGTCGCCGCCGAACCGCAGACGGACCCGGCACCGGCACCGGCTCCCGCGCCCGCGCCGACCCGCATGCTGGTCGAGATCTATCGCATCGCCCCCGGCGAGCATCAGGCGTTCCTGGAGGCGATCGCGAGCTACGACGAAGCCAACCGGATGGCGGGCCTGCCGCCGCGCCAGCTCTTCGTCCACAGCGACGGCGCGAGCTGGGACTTCATGCTCATCCAGCCGGCCGAGATTCCGCCCGAGAAGTCCGCGGCCTTGGGCGAGGCCTGGAAGAAACTCGGCCTGCCCTCGGGCGCCGACTTCTTCCTGAGCTTCCGCAAGTACATCGCCGAGCACACCGACACCTTCGTCCTCGGGCCGACCAGCGCCGCCGACTACCTCGCCTCGCGCAAGAAGCCCTAGCCGGAGCCGGCGGCAAACGATGCCCCGCAAGACCACCGCGACGCCCGCGTCCTCCAAGGTCGAGCTGCGCGAACAGTTGGGCGCGCGGCTCGCCGGGCTCGATCCCGCGGCAGCAGCGGCGGCGGCGGACAGGGTTGCCGAAGCCGTGCTCGCTCTGCCGGAGATCGCAGCCGCCCGGCGGATCCTCACCTGCCTCTCCTTCGGGGTCGAGCTCGACACCTGGCGTCTCGTCGATCGGCTGCTCGCATCGGGAAAGGAGCTCTTCGTGCCGCGCGCCGATCCGCGTGACGGGAAGCTCCATGTCCACCCCTACCCCTGCGCGCTCCGCACCCTCTCGTTCGGCCTCCGGCAGCCGCCGCGCGGGACACCGGAGGTCGCGGAGGAAGCGATCGACGGCACTCTCGACGCGGTTCTCGTGCTCGGGCTGGGGTTCGACCGGCGCGGCTTCCGCCTCGGCTACGGCAGCGGGTACTTCGACCGCTTTCTCGCCCATCGCCCCTTCCCGGCCATCGGCCTCGCCTTCGCTGTGCAGCTCGAGGAGCGGCTGCCGAACGAGCCGCACGACATCCCGATGGCGCTCGTCGTCACCGAGACCGAGGTCTGCCGCCCGCTGCCCCCAGGAGCCGGCTGAGCTCGGGCGGCGCAGTGCCGGTAAGGCTCGCACCACCTGATGGCGGTCATAGGTGGTGGGGCCGAGGGGGTGGAGACTGGCTGCCGATGTCCCCGGCCGCCGCAACCTCCCGTCGCCCAACCCCACCCAAAGGTGCAGTCACGGCGCCTTCGTCAGGGACTATCTTGAAGACTGCGATGTTCCGGGTGCCGATCCTGCGCGCGAGCTGTGCGGCGCTTCTGGCCGCAGCCCTGGTTCTGCCGGCGCTCGTCGAGGCTCTCGACCGCGGGCCGTCGGGAAGCGCCGAGTGCCGCTGCTCGAATCACGCCTGCTGCACAGCGAAGCGCGGCGCGGCGAGTCCGGCCGGCCCCGCCTGTCCGCTGCTGCGTGCCGGCCTGGCTTGCGCACCGTCGCGTCCGGCGAAGACGCCGGAATTGCGCGCCGGGTGCGGCTGTCATCAGCGGGGAGAGCACGCCGCCCTCACAGCACCCAAGGCCGCCCTGCTCTCAGCCCGCCTTGCCGGTCTCGCGCCCCCTCCGCAGACGGCCGCTCGACTCTCCGTGCCGCAGACATCCCGCTCCATCCTTCGCTTCACGCCCGATCCGCCTCCTCCCCGCTCCGCCCTGCGCTCCGCCTGAACCAGGGTCGTGACGAGGCTCCGCCGCGCGTGTCGGCGGCCCTCGGCGCAGCCTCTCCGCCCCGGGGAACGCCGACCCGTGGGCCGAGTCCGCAGGGCCGGCGAAGGCAAGGAAAGGAAGCACTCCATGCGTCTCGAACTCTTCGCGAGCGCTCTCGCGCTCGCTGTCGTCCTCTCTCCCGACGTCGTCCAGGCGGAAGGCCGCACACTCGCCGGCCTCGTCGTCGATCGCGCCGGCGATCCGGTGCCGCGTGCCGTCGTCGAGCTTTCGTGCCCGCCGGAAGCTCCGGCGCAACTTCTGGTCGCCGACGAATCCGGGCGCGTCCTCGGAGCCCTTCCTGCGGCCCGCGACTGTCGTCTGGTCGCCCATCCACCGGATGGCGGTCCGCCGGCGACCGTGCTCGACCTGCCGCACGACGCCTCCGGCGCTGTCACCCTCGCCCTCGAGCTCGAGATCTTCGCCGAGCGCATCGAGGTTCGCGAATCGGCCGGGCACGGCGCTCTCGGGTCGCGGGAGATCCGCGAGAGCTTCGCCCGCGACGCCGGAGAGGCGCTCGCACACCTCCCGGGTATCGACAAGGTACGCAAGGGGGGGATCGCCAACGACGTCGTGCTGCGCGGCCAGAAGGGGGACAACCTCTCCCTGCGCATCGACGGTCACGCCCTGCACGGCGCCTGTCCCAACCGGATGGACCCGCCGTCGTTCCACATCGACTTCGCCGAGATCGAACGCATCGTGGTGCACCGCGGACCGTTCGACGCCGCCTCCGGAGGACTCGCCGGCAGCATCGACATCCTGTCGCGCAAACCCGAACCGGGCCTGCATTTCGATCTCTTGGCCGCCGCCGGCGCCTTCGGCTACACGGCGCCCTCGGCCACCGCGAGCTGGGCCGACGAGCGCTGGAGCCTGAAGGGGGGCATCGCCTCCCGGCGCGGCCAGGCCTTCGAGGACGGCGACGGGCGCGCCTTCACCGAGCTCCTCCCGCTCAGTGCGCCGGCTGCCTATCGAACCACGGCACGAGACGATCGCGCCTTCGACATCACCACCGGCTGGGCCGGACTGGGCTGGACGGCGCGGCCGGGCGAACGGCTTGAGATCGAGGCCACCGTCCAGCAGGCCGACACGCAGCTTTACCCCTATCTGCAAATGGACGCGACGAAGGACGACGCCACCCGCGCCCGCGCCAGCTATCGCGCCGAGCGCGCCGGCGAGCGCGTCGAGAGCCTCTCGGCGAGCCTCGGCTGGTCGCGCGTCGAGCACGACATGGACGACCGGCTGCGCGTCTCGTCGACGCCCGCGTCGCGCGCCTATTCGATGGCGACCGAGGCCCTCGCCGAGGACTGGAGCGCGCGCGGCGAAGTTCAGCTCGCCGGCGGTGTCCAGCTCGGCCTCGAGGGCACGCGCCGCGAGTGGAGCTCGGCGACCCGGCTGGCCGGTATGGGCTACCGCCCGCAGGCGAGCCTGCCGGGAACGGTCCAGGACAGTGGGGCTCTCTTCGCCGAGCTCGAGCGCCCCTGGGGCGACCAGCTCACGATCGAAGCGGGGGCGCGGGTCGCGCGCTCCCAGGCAGAGGCCGACCCGGGGCTGGCCGACACCGACCTCTACTTCGCCTATCACCGCACGCGCTCGACCTCGGCCGGGGACACGCTGCTCGCAGGAAACGTCGGACTGGTCTGGAAACCGCGCGAAACCTGGGACGTCTCCGCCCGTCTGGGCAGCGCCGAGCGCGCTCCCGATCCCCAGGAGCGCTACTTCGGATTGCGCCGCATGGGCACGGATTGGGTCGGTAACCCCGCGCTCGCGCCGCCGCGCCAGACGCAGCTCGACCTCGGCGGCCGCTACCGGAGCGACCGTCTCACCCTGGACGTCACCGGTTGGGTGGCGCGCATCGACGGCGCGATCACGGTGGTCGACGGCGCGCGTCTCGAGATGGTCCCCGGCGTCATGAACCGGCACGCCCGCACCTACATCAACCACGACACCGAGATGTGGGGCGCCGAGGCCGCGGCGCTCGCCCCACTCGGCGCGAACGTCGCGCTGCAGGCGAAGGTCACCTGGCTCCGCGGCGCGCGCGACCTGGCGCCCGAGGCCGGGGTCGTCGACCGCGACCTGCCCGAGCTGCCGCCGCTTTCGGGACGTCTCGCGCTGCGCTGGGAGCCCGGGCGCTGGTACACCGAGCTCGAAGGGGTCGCCGCGACCGAGCAGACGCGTGTCGACTCGGGCCTGCAGGAGACGGAGACGCCCGCCTGGCAGATCGCCAATCTGCGCGCCGGGATCGAGCTCGGCCGTTTCTGGTTGATCGGTGGGGTCGAGAATCTGTTCGACCGGACCTACCGCGAGCACCTCTCCTACCAGCGCGACCCGTTCCGCGCCGGCGTCGCGGTGCCCGAGCCCGGCCGGTCGTTCTCGCTCACCCTGCGCTACCGCAGCTGATCCCATTCCGGGAGGTGCCCGCCGCTTCGCGAGGCAACCCTCAGAATCCATGAGACTTGCGAACCGGCTGGCACCACCCGGGGCCACCCGGGGCAGCCTCACGAGAGCAGCAGGGCCCAGAGGGGGAGGGTCGCGAGGGAGAGCAGAACGCCGTAGCCGACCATCGCCGCCGCGAGCTCGGGGGCGAGGCGGTGCGAGCTCGCGAGCGCGCCGGCGGTGATCATCGGCGGCATGGCGCTCTCGAAGACGGTGGCGGTCGCGGCGATGCCGTCGAGGCCGAGCAAGCGTACGAGCCCCCAGGCGGCGAGCGGCAGCAGCACGAGCTTGAGCACCAGGCCGACGGTGAGCGGAGCGAGGGCGCCGCGCGGCAAGCGCAGCCGCAGGTCCAACCCGACCGCGAAAGTGACGACCGGCAGGAGCGCGTCGGAGAGCCGCACCAGCAGTCCCTCGACGAGCGCCGGCGGCGCCGCCGGCATGACCGTCAGCGCGACCGCGAGCGCCACGAACGGCGGGAAGCGGACGATTTTCCGGCCGATCTCCCGCGCCGTCGGCCGACGATCGCCGCCGTAGCGGGCGAGTACCCAGAGGCCCCAGGTCGAGAGCAGCAGGAACGATCCGAACTGGTCGTAGACCACGGCGTGCGGTAGGGCCGTCTCGCCGAGCATCGCCCGCGTCAGCGGATAGCCCAGGAAGGAGGTGTTGCCGAGCGGCACGCAGAGGAGGAGCACCGCCATCCGGTCCTGGGCGAGCCCGGCGTGGCGCGCGTACAGGAAGACCAGGCCCGCGGACAGGGCGCAGAGCAGCCAGGGTACTGCGATCACGCGCAGCAGCGAAAGGTCGAGCTCGAGACGCGAGGCGTAGCGCAGGACCGCCGCCGGCAGGCAGATGTCGAGCACGAACCGGTTCAGCACGGCGGCGGCCTCGGGCGGGAAGCGCCCCGTCGCCGCGCACGCCTTGCCCAGCGCCAGCATGCCGATGACCAGGAGAAAGGCGTCGAGTGCCATGGCGACGGGGAGCTTACAAGGCGCGACCCCGCTCTTGATCCCGCACTGGATCCCGCACTGGACCCAAAGCTGCCTTCCCGGGTGGTGCCCCGCCAGGGTGGGGCTGCTACCTTGTCAGCAGGGGGAAGACGCAGTCTCGATCGAGGAGGTCGATATGAAGGCAATTCCCACCCTGAGACTCACCGCGGTCGCCGCGCTCCTGGCATCGGCGGCCGGACTCGGATGGACCGTGAACGCAGCACTCGCCGCCGACGCGCCCATCTACTCGGCGACGGTCGGCAAGGTCACCTACGCCACCTACTGCTCCAGTTGTCATGGCGTCGATGCGCGCGGCGCGGGCGATATCGCAGGGACCCTCTCGAAGAAGCCCACCGATCTGACCCGAATCACGGCGAAGAACGACGGTGTCTTCCCGGCGGAGCGCCTGCAGGCGGTCATCGACGGGCGCGTCGAGGTGGCGGAGCATGGCAGCCGCGAGATGCCGGTCTGGGGCGACCTCTTCCTCTGGCCGGAGGACGATTCGCCCGAGCGCCGCTCGCACGTCGAGAGGAAGATCGGCGACCTCGTCGCCTACCTGCTATCGGTCCAGGAACCGGCCACGAAGCGCTGAGCCCGGACACGATCCCCGGAACGGCCCCCCGGGCTCAGTCGGGGGGCGCGCCGATGTCTTCGCTGGTTTCGACCGAGAACAGGCGAAGGTCGGTGTAGGTCGCGAGCGCTTCGACGTCGGCTGACCAGCCACCCTTCAAATTGCCGGCCGGGAGCACGTCTCCGACAGGGATCCTCTCGTACCATTCCCACATCCGCGCCGGAGGGAGGAACTCGACCCGGGGGTCGTCGCGGAACCACACCGTCATCACCCGTCGCGCTCCCGCCGCGAAGCGCAGCTCGATGCGCCGGATGCGCCCGGTATCGGGCTCGACCCAGGCGCGCCCTCTCGCCGGCATGTCGATTCCGGCTGCGGTCGCCGCGAGCGTCGGGCTCGCATCTTCGCGAAACTCGAGGACGGTCGTCTTCGTGCCATCCATCTCCTCGTCGCCGCCGCGCGAGAAGTAGAGCCGCGGGTGCATCGCCGGCACGAGGTAGAGCATCGGCAGCGTCGGCAGATTCGTGGTCCGCTGCATCTGCCCGAGATTGAAGCGCGCGCTCTCCGTGGCGATCCTGCCTAAGGCGAGCGCGCTTTCGTCGGTCCCAGAGAGAAAGAGGTTCCGGACGCGTTGGCTGCGATCCTGGATCTTCCTGCCGTCGACCTCGTAGACGTCGCGATAGCCGACGCGCATGCCGCCGGCGATCCGCACCAGCAGGACTTCGGACTTCAACTGTCGGCGGGCGAGAAGGCCGCGTCGGGCGACGGCTTGGTGCGTATCGTCCCAGGCGAGCAGAGGGTCCTCGCCTGGGCGGCGAGGCTCGCGGCAGCAGGGCTGGCGCAGGAGCTGGACGTAGCTCTCGTCGAGCACCGCCGCCTCCATCTCCGCCTGGAAGCGCTCGACGTAAGCGCCGACGCTCGCCACGAGAGCGTTCATGCGCTCCCGCCGCGAAGCTCCCTCGCCGGCCTGCGCGCCGGCGGTCACCGCACCTGCGAGGATCAGCGCCAGCCCGGCCAGGCCGACGTCTGCCGAGCGCTTCCGAAGTCGAGAAAGGTGCAACGGTCGCGGCATCGGTCCATGCTCCCAGGGGCCGTCCCGGCCCGGGGGCAGCGTACCATCGACGCCCGCCGGTGCAAGACCCGACAGCGGCAGCCGGCGGCATGCGGAGGTGCCCCCACGGAGTCCGGTTAAGATAAGTGCCGGGAGGAACTCATCCATGCGAAATCGTCACCCCGGCCCGTTCCGGGCCGCCCTGTTCCTGGCTGTGATCGCCGCAGTTTCCTTCGGCGCGGCGGCCTTCGCCGCGGAGGCGGCTGGTGCCATCGCCGTCGACGTTCGGCTGGTCGCTCCGGCCGGCAGCGAGACGGAGCTCAAGGCTTCCCAGTCCCTGCCAGTCCGGGCCTTGCCCACGGCGGTCAATCAGCCGGCGGCGAAAGGGGCCGTGCTCGTCGAGATGGATGTCGCGAAACTTCAGAAGGAGCTCGAGGGCCTGCGCAAGGACCTGACGCGCGCCCAGAATCAGAAGCGCGAGCTCGCCTCGTCGCGCGGCGCGACCAGCAGCTCGCCGGCGAGCAACAGCCGTGGGGACCTGCAGAATGCCGCGGATGTCTCCCAGGCCCAGATGGAGGAGGCCAACGCCATCAGCGACCTCGCCCGCGTCCAGACCGAGCTCGCGACGGCGAACCTGCTCGCCCCGGCCGACGGCTACGTGCGGCGGAACTTCTTCGCGGTGGGTGCCACCGCCAAGAAGCGCAAGCCGCTCGCGACCTTCGTCGAGGCGCAGCGCACGGTGCTCGAGGCGACCGTGCCTGCCGCGGCGGCCGCTGCGTTCACCGTCGGGGCGACCGTGCGCATCGCCGATGCCGCGAATTCCACGCTCGGTTTCCGCGGCAAGGTGCTCGCGGCGAGTCCGGCGGGCGACTCCGTTGCCCTGCGGATCCAGCCGACGGAGCTGCCCTTCCTGGCGCTCGACACCCTTACCGCCGCGACGCTGCAGCTGGCGCCGTAGTCCGGGCTCCGGCCGCCTCGTACCGGCACGACCGGCGCTCACCTCGCGAGCGCCCATCGTGCCCGAGCCTCGGGCGTGGGCTACGTCATTCCAGGAGATTCAGTGGGCCTCGGCGCTGAACTGCTCGTCATTGTGGTGCTCTCGCTGGTCAACGGCTTCTTCTCGGCCTCCGAGATCGGCATCCTCTCGGTGCGCCGGACGCGGTTGCTGGAGCTCGCGAACGAAGGCCATCGCGGCGCCCTCTCGGCGCTTGCCCTGCGCAAGAACCCCGAGCGCTTCCTGGCCACGGTGCAGGTCGGGATCACCGTCCTGGGGGCGACCGCCGGGGCGTTCGGGGGCGCGACGCTCGAAGAACCTCTCACAGCCTGGCTCGCCGGCCTCGGGCTCGAGCGCGGCGCCGACGAGCTCGCGCTCGCCCTCGTGGTCGCTTTCATTTCGGTGTCGTCGATCGTCCTCGGCGAGCTCGTGCCGAAATCGCTCGCGCTGCGCAGCAGCGAACGCGTGAGCCTGCTGGTGT
>JAGPDF010000071.1:19717-26327 GCA_018057705.1 Thermoanaerobaculia bacterium
CGCGGCGCCGACGAGCTCGCGCTCGCCCTCGTGGTCGCTTTCATTTCGGTGTCGTCGATCGTCCTCGGCGAGCTCGTGCCGAAATCGCTCGCGCTGCGCAGCAGCGAACGCGTGAGCCTGCTGGTGTCTCGACCGCTGCTCTGGATGTCCCAGGCCGCGCGCCCGGTCGTCTGGTTCCTGACGACGGTCTCGAATCTCCTCCTGCGCCCTTTCCGGGATCAGACGACGTTCACCGAGGCCCGGCTCTCGCCCGACGAGCTCCAGCACCTGGTGGAAGAGGCCGCCACCTCCGGATCTCTACTTCGCGCCGCGGGCGATATCGCCTCGCGCGCGATCGAGCTCGGCGAGCTGCCGATCTCCTCGCTCCTCATCCCGCGGACCCAGGTGGCCTACCTGCGCCGCGACGCGACTCGCGACGAGGTCTGGGCGCTCCTCCAGTCGCGGCCGCATTCCCGCTACCCGGTCGTGCTACGCGATCTCGACAGCGTCGAGGGATACGTGCTCGAGCGCAACCTCGTGCAGCAGATCATCGAAGGGGGCGGCGTCGACATCGGCGCGATCCTGCGCGGCGTGCCGCTCGTCGCCGCGCGGACGCCCGCGGTCGAAGTGCTGCGCGACCTGCAGGAGAGGCGCGCCCACCTCGCCGTGGTCATCGACCAGCACGGGATGACCGCCGGCATCGTGACCATCGGCGACATCGCCGAGGAGCTGCTCGGCGAGGTCCTCGGCGAGCACGAGAAGCCGGCGGAGGCGATCCGGCGGGACGCCGGCGGGAGCGCGCTGGTGCGCGCCGACACGCCGGTGCAGGAGGTCAACCGGCAGCTCGGCACGGACCTGCCGGTGTCGCCCGACTACTCGACCCTGGCCGGCCTGCTGATGCACGAATCCGGACAGATCCTGCGGGCTGGCGAAGAGCAGCTCGTCGATGGCGTGCGCATCGAGGTCGTCGAAGCGACGCCGCGGCAGGTGAAGCGGGTGCGATTGCACCTGCCTTCCTGAGAACGGAGCGCCCCAGGCCGGCCGCTCGCGGAAGCGGGCGCCCCTCTCAGTCCGGGTCCAGATACATAGTGGGCGCTTCGCCCGGCTTCCAGAGGTGGAGGCTCCAGCTGCCGGCGTTGTCGGGATGGTTGTCGGACGAGCGGAAGCGCCACGCCCACGGGTCCGTCGCCGGCGGCCCGTTCCAGCCCCAGGGGTCGATCGCGGCCGCCGCTTTGTCGCCCTCGAAGAAGTCGGCGCGGGAGTAGTCGAGCTCGAAGCTCGAGCGATAGCTCAGGTTGCGATGGCGGAAAACCGCGATGTGCAGGTGGTTGCCGCTCGAGGCCCCGGTCGTGCCGACGCGCCCGAGAACGGTACCGGTAGCGACCGAGTCACCTCGTCGAACCAACGTGTCCGACATATGGGCGTAGTACGTGGTGAACGGCTCGCTGTAGCGGCCGAAGCCCACCGCATGGCGGACGAAGACCTCGCGCTGATGCGGGTCGAACCCCACCGCCGTGAGCTCCAGAACGTACCGCGGCACCGCCGCTGCCACCCGGCCGGCGGCCACCGCCACCACATCGCGGCCGTCGATATACCCGATGTCCGCCGCCGCCTCGTCGACGCCGCTGACCTCGTGCTGCGGCGAGCTGTTGCACGTCTGAATCCCGTTGAGGTCGACGTAGTGGGCCTCCGGGTGGTCGGCAACCGGAACCTGACCGAAGTCGGAGACGTCGATCGGGATGTTGTAGACGTCGTGGTTGAACGACTGCGCGCTCTCTGCCACATGTTCACCGGAGTAAGGCCGGGAGAACACCGGCAGGAAGTGGGGCGCGGCGGTGAAGATGCAGTCGCTCTGCCCCGCCGTCGCACTCACCGCCGCGGCGAACGGCGCTCCGCCGTTGCCGAAGTGGCGACTGACGGAATCGCCGTCGCAGGCGGCCAGGACATTGTTCGGTCCGGCGAGTGCATAGAGACCGGCGCGCTCGATGATCAGGTTCGGATCGCCGTCGAGCAAGTCCTGACAGGGGTCGCTCGTCGCACCCTGGGCGAGGAGACTGAAACCGCCGGATACGGGATCGCGCACGCTGCAGTAGCGGCCGTAGCCGGCGGGCACCGGAATCGTGGCAAAGAGCGACGTCGGCTCGGCCAGGGCGTCGGGTTCCCAATCTTCGTTCCAGATGCGCTCGGTCACGATCCCGCCGACGACCGGCGCGATCGGACCGAGACCGTAGTCCTCCCCGCCCCATTTGCCCTCCGGATGGCGATTCGTCTCGGAGAGCAGCAGGACGTTGCCGCGGTAGAAGATCGCGTCCTCGAGGGTGTCGCCCACCCGCGCCCGCGCGGACGACGCGACGTTCTGGTGGCCGATCCTGTTGTAGGCGTGAAAAACGACCCCGTCGTCCGAGAAGGCCCGGCCGGGCGTCGTGTCGTCGCTGCCGTCGGGCAGCAGGCGGGCGACCGCCAGGTCTGTCGGGCCGTAGAACGACGCATCGATGGGGCTGTTCTCGTGCGTGCCCGCGAGGTAGAAGCTGCCGTCGGGCCGCATCAGCAGGCGCCGCAGCCAGGTGGCGCCGGGCTCGCGCGCCGGCGCGTCGCCGCCGAAGTCGGAAAAGCGCAGGCTGCGCCGGCCGTTGCCGTTGAATGTCGGGTCGAGGAATCCGCCGCTGCCGACCGCCACCAGCGCGCCGCCTGGAGTCATGTTGAATCCGGTCGCCGTCGCGGCCACGACCAGGCGCTGGCGGGTGGCGTCGTAGCCGACGTCGACGACCGTGGGGGCCGTGAACATCGAACCGTCGCTGATCAGCGCCCTGCCGTCGAAGTGGAAGTCGGTGTCGAGGTCGCCGTTGGCGTGCAGCCGCGCCAGCGCGAAGCCCGTCTCGCCGGAGGTGGGCGCCTGGGCCACGCCGGCCAGTACGATCCGGTCGTCGGGCAGGATCACCAGGCGCTCGCAGGTGTCGTTGTCGCCGCCGCCGCCGTTCCAGTCGATCTCGCGGTAGCCGTTGCCGTGGAAGCTCGAGTCGAGCGCGCCGTTGGCGAGGAACCTCATGACCAGCATGTTGCGCTCGCCAGCGCGCTCGACGTCGCCGCACGCCAGGACTCTCCCGTCGGAATAGGTCTCGACGTCGGTAAACCGGGTCTCGAGGCCGAAGAAGCCGACCAGATTCTCGAGCGTGAAGCGGCCGTTCGACGAGAAGCTGTTGTCGTAGGTGCCGTCCACCGCTGACAGCCGAACGACGAAGGCGGTGTCCGGCCCGTCGGTACTGGCGTAGCCGGCGATCACCGGACGCGACGCGGAATCGATGTCCAGCGCCCGGCAGCGATCGGCCAGCTCGCCGCCGAGATTCAGGGCGATGCGCCGGCTGGCCTCGAGCTCGCCGGTGAACTCCATGTCGAGCGTGCGCGCGTCCGGAAAGTGGCGGGTGACGGCGCAGTCGAGATCGAGGTCGAACTGGGCGTCCTTCCATTGGTTCACGGTCACGATCCGGTGGCCGCGGTCGGCGGCGACGGCGTAGGCGGCGATGTCGCCGTTGTGAACTCCGGTGATCTCGGTGAACACACCGGAGGACCTGGAGGGGCCGAAGGTCTCCCAGACCGTGCCGGTGTTCGGCTGGGCCTGCGCGACCTCAGGCCAGAGGCACCCGATCACCACGATGAGAGTCCAGGTCGAGCTCGGTCGACGTCGTTGCCGCTGCGCGATGAGGTTCATGGAGCGGGTCTCCTTGGAGCGCCAGGATGCTCCTCAAATGGAAGAACGTGCTCCGCCGCGCCAGGGCGACATCGAGCCCCGAGGGGTGGGTCCGCGGCGCTTGCCGGCAGATCCCCGAGGTTGCACGGGGCCTGCGGTATCCTCCCGCATCGATCGCTCCACTCCTCCGGAGACCTCCATGGCCCGTCGCCCGCTCGCAGCCGTTGCTCTTCTCACCATCTCAGCCCTGCCCCTGCCCGCGTCGGGTTCCACTTCCGACTCGAGCTCCGAGCTGCTGGCGCGCGCGCAGGCGATCCTCGAGCGGGCGCCGCTCATCGACGCCCACAACGACCTGCCGAGCATGCTCATCGAGAAGGGGGACCCGGACTGGAGGGCAATCGACCTCGGCAAGGTCCAGCCGCAGCTCTGCGCCGACCTTCCGCGGCTGCGGGAAGGCCGGGTGGGCGCCCAGTACTGGTCGATCTTCACCGACGCGGAGAACGCCCACAAAGGCACCTCACTCCACGAGGCGGTGCGCGAGATCGACGTCGTGCTGGAGATGATCCGCCGGCATCCGGAGCTCGAGCTGGCGCGTTCCGCCGACGACATCGAACGCATCCACCGCGCCGGCCGCATCGCCTCCCTGATGGGCATCGAGGGTGGCCACATGATCGAGGATTCGCTCGGCGTCCTGCGCATCTTCCACCGGCTCGGCGCGCGCTACATGACACTCACCCACTGGAACAACGTCCCCTGGGCCGACGCCGCCACCGATCGCCCGGAGCAGGACGGCCTGAGTGAGCGCGGAGAGGAGATCGTCCGCGAGATGAACCGGCTGGGGATGTTCGTCGACCTCTCGCACGTCAGCCCCGCGACGATGCTCGACGTGCTGCGGGTGAGCCGCGCGCCGGTCCTCTTCTCGCACTCGAACGCCCGCGCCGTGGCCGGCCACGTGAGGAACGTCCCCGACGAAGTTCTGCGTTTGATGCCCGCGAACGGCGGCGTGGTGCACGTCAACTTCCTCAGTGTGTTCGTGGCGAAGGGCGACGCCGCCTGGCAGGAAGCGCGTACGGCAAAGCTCGAAGAGCTGCGCGCCGCCCTCGACGAAGAGGCGGCCATCGACGCCGGCATCGCCTCCTGGGAGAAGTCCCATCCGCAACCTCGGGGGACGATCGCCGAAGTCGCCGACCACATCGATCACATTCGCGCCGTCGCCGGCATCGACCACATCGGCATCGGCGGCGACTACTACGACGACGGCGCCAAATCGATGGTCCCCGAGCTTGCCGACGTCAGCCGCTACCCCCACCTCTTCGCCGAGCTCCTCCGCCGCGGCTACACCGACGACGACCTCCTGAAGATCGCCGGCCGCAACCACCTCCGCGCCATGCGCCGGATGGAAGCCGTCGCGCAAGAGTAGCGACGTCGTCGGGGAAGTCGACCACCGGCGGCCGGAGCACGGCGGAGACGGACGTGGAGCTCACGGCTGGGCGGAAGCCTGGATCGTCAGCTGCCGCCGCTGGCCGCGCCGCCGGCCGCCCCTCCTCCGAGGCGCGGCGCGACGAACCCGTCCATCACCGCCTTGCGCATCAGCGCCGGAGGCAAGAGGCCCTGGGCGAGCAGAAAGTCGTGGAACGCCAGCCGGTCGAACTTGTCGGCCAGCTTCCGTTCGACGTCGGTGCGCAGCTCCATCAGGTGCTGGTAGCCGCAGAAGTAGGAGGGCGCCTGGCCAGGGGCGCGAAAGGTGTAGCGCTCGACCTCCTGGAGCGCCATGGCATGCGAGAGCACGACGTCCCGCTCGAGCACGCGGAACGCCTCGTCCCTGGTGATGGTCCCGAGCTGGAGGCCCGGGTCGAGATGCGCGCGCGCCGACCGCAGCAGGCGATGCTGGAGCGCGATCAACTGCCCCTCGAGCGGCTGGTACGGCTTCATCTCGGCCTCGGCGTAGAGCGCCCAGCCCTCGACGTTGACGCTGTTGAAGGCGTAGAGCACGCGCGCCTGCGAGACCCCCTTCTCGACGATCGAGGCGAACTGCAGCTCGTGGCCCGGACGGCCCTCGTGAGCGGTCAGCGTCCAGGACGCGGCCTCGAAGGTGAAGTCGTCGAAGCCGATCTCCTCCTTGCCGCTCTCGCCTGCAATCTTGAGCGGCAGGACGAATTCCCCGAACTCGCCGGTGTTGCCGATCAGGCGCGGCGGGCTCATGTTCGGCGCGGGCGTCTGCGCGCTCTCGGCCTCGCTCGCGATGCGAATGCGCATCTCGCGCTCGGGAAGCGTCACGATCCGGTTGGCGGCGATGAGCCCTTCGAGCTCCTTGATGCGCTGCTGGTAGTGCGGCAGGATCGCCTCGCCGACCAGCTGTTTCGTCTTCAGGTCCCGGATCACGTCGCGGTAGTCGGACGAGCCGAGCCCCCGCTCCTTGGCGATCATCGCAGCCAGGACCTGCATCTCGTTCTGGATCTCGTGGAACGACGCTTTGGCGCGCCCGGTGAGCTCCTCCACCGTCCAGTCGACGCCGAACTGCTGGAGCGCGAAGCGGTACTGCTCCTCGGGGATCCGGAAGTCGTCGACCGCGCGCGGCTCGACCTCGGCGTGGAGGAATGCGGTGTATCCGTCGAGCTGCTTCTGGAGCGCCTCGTACGGCTGCTCCCAGCCGGCGAGCTGGTACTTCTCGAACAGCTTGGCGATGCCGTCGAGGTAGCGGGCGGCGTTGCCGAAATCCTTGGCCAGGTCGTCCTTGAAGGGCCCACGCAGCGTTGTGCCGGAGCCGCTCGGACCCTTCAGCGCGTTCCTGGTGTAGGCCATCGCCTGGTCGGTGATCGGCGTGAAGCCAGGCTCGAGGCCGGCGTACTTCCTCAGGCGCGCCAGCGCCGCCTGGCGCCGCTCGGCCGGAACCCGGTCGTCGAGCAGCGCGCGCAGGCCGCCGAAGATCTGGGCATGGACGTTGAA
>JAGPDF010000072.1 GCA_018057705.1 Thermoanaerobaculia bacterium
CCAGCGGGCGAAAGAAGGACTGCGCCATTCCCACGTCGCGGTAGCTCTCGTAGCGCGCGAGATGGCAGGGCCGGCAGGCGGCCGATGGCAGGTAGCCCCCGGGCGACTCTGCGGCTTGGGGCGCCGTACTTCCCGCCCCCGGCGGTGGCGCTGCCGGCGCTTCCACTTCAACGAGCGGAAGCAGCAGCGCGAGCATCGCGGAAACGCGGATCACGGCGCCAGAGCATAGCGCCCCGCAGGCGTGTGCGAACGCCGAAGGTTGAGCAGGCGACACGCGCCGTGTGAAGTTTCGACACGCGCGGGGAATCCGCCACCGAAATGTCCTCTTTTCTCCTCGAATGCCGTCCTCTCCAGATGAACCGTTCGTGAGTTCGGCGATCGCACCGCACGTCGCGGGGAGATCGTCGGCTGGACGTGTAGCCAGGGAGGAGTTGTCCATGGAGAGTGCAGAGATTCGCGCGACCATCCGGAGGCTGATCACCGGCATCACGCGGGTTCCGGCGGAACGCATCGCGGACGAGACGTCGTTCCGGGCGGAGCTCAACATCGATTCGCTGTCGCTCATCGAGATCGGCGTGGCGGTCGACTACGAATTCCGGCTGGATTCGCCCGAGGAGGCGTTCGCCACGGTCGACACGCTGGCGCAGACTGCCGAGCTGGTGGAAGTTCAGCTCGCGGCGCGGCGGGGGGCCGTGGCGGCGCGATGACACCGCGGCGAGTCGTGGTCACCGGCCTCGGCCTCGTGACGCCGCTCGCGGTCGGTACCGAGGCGACATGGACGGGCCTGCTGGCCGGACGCGTCGCGACCGGTCCGGTGCGCAGCTTCGATGCGACGCGATATCGCGTCGATCGCGGCGCCGAGATCGACGGTTTCCGTCCCGAGGAGCATCTGCGGCGTCTGGATCCGGCGAGCGTCGGCCGAGCCTCGCAGCTCGCCGCCGTCGCCGCCCGCCTGGCGCTCGCCGACGCGGGTCTCGAGGGCGATGCCGATCCCAGGGCGACGCCGGAGCGCTGTGGCGTGGCGATGGGGACGACCTCGGGCGAACCCGCGGAGATCGAGCGTTTCGACGACGCCTGGGTCGCCGGGGCGGCTGCCACCAGCGATCCGCGTTTCGTCTCGCGTTACCCCTGCCATGTGATTGCGCAGAATGTGGCGCGCGAAGTGGGCTGGCGCGGGCCGGTCGCGATGCTGCCCAACGCCTGCGCCGCCGGCAACTACGCCGTCGCCTACGCCAGCGAGCTCCTGCGTTCCGGCCGCGCCGACCGGATGCTCGCCGGCGGCGCCGACATCTTCTCGCGCATCACCTACTCCGGATTCGCCCGGCTCGGTGCCGTGGCACCCGATCGCTGCCGGCCGTTCGACCGCGAACGCAAGGGGATGATCCCGGGCGAGGGCGCGGCCGTCCTCGTCCTCGAGACGCTCGAGCGGGCGCGGGCGCGCGGTGCGAGCATCTATGCCGAGGTTGCCGGCTACGGCCTGTCGTGCGACGCCCACCACATGACCGGAGCGCAGCCGTCGGGCGACGGCGCGCTGCGCGCCATGGAGCTGGCGCTTGTCGGGGCCGGCGCCACCGCCGCCGAGGTCAGCTACGTCAGCGCCCACGGCACCGGCACGCCGGCGAACGACCGCGTCGAAGCGCTCGCCCTCCAGCGGCTCTTCGGCGAGAACGCCGCTGCGACGCCGGTCTCGTCGATCAAGTCGATGATCGGCCACACGATGGGCGCGGCTTCCGCGATCGAGGCCGCGGTCTGCGCGCTCGCGGTCCGCCACGGCTGGATCCCGCCGACGGCGAACTTCGAGGCCGCCGACGACGATTGCCGGCTCGATTTCGTGCCCAACACCGCCCGCCGTCACCCGGTCGGGCTGGCCATGAACAACGCTTACGCCTTCGGCGGCAGCAACGCCTCCGTCCTCTTTCGCGCGGTGCCGGCGTGACGCTTCGCGTCGGCATCACGGGCGTCGGCGTGCTGTCGGCGCTCGGCGACGAGCCGGCGGCCGTCTCCCGCGCGCTCTGCGCCGGCGAGCACGCCCGCCGCCCGCTGCATCCGCCGGCGGGAGCGGATCCGACGGCGAACGGGGGCTTCGCCGGCCTCGACGAACTCGAGGACGCCGAGATCGCGCCTTTGCGGGACTTCGATGCAGCGCGCTACCTCGGCACCGAGACCAACCTCCGCCCGCTCGACGGCGCCGGTCGGAGGCTGGCGGCCGCCGCGGCGCTGGCGCTCGAAGCGAGCGGATGGACGGCGGAGGCCTGCGCCGCGGAAGCGGTCGGCCTCGTCGCCGGGACCATGTTCGCCGGCATGCGCACCATCGCCGAGTTCGATCGCCGCGCCCTCGAGGCCGGTCCGCAATACGTGATGCCGCTCGATTTCGCCAACACCGTCTTCAACGCCGCCGCCGGTCAGACCGCGATCCGCCATCGCCTGACCGGACCGAACGCGACGCTCGGCGGGGGGCCGGTGGCGGCGCTGCAGGCGCTCGGCTACGCCGCCGATCTGGTGCGCGCCGGCCAGGCGCGGGCCGTTCTCGCGGGGGGCGTCGACGAGCTCTCAGCGGAGGCGCTGCGGGCGTTCTCGCGCGCCGGCCTGCTGAGCGGCGCGGGGGAGGGTCCGGGCGTGCCGGTGCCGTTCGACGGCCGGCGCGACGGCTGCGCCCTCGGCGAGGGTGCGGTGCTCTTCATGGTCGAGTCGATCGCGGACGCCGAGCGGCGGGGTGCGCCGGTTCTGGCCGAGATCGTGGCCAGCGCCTCGGCGTGGGCTCCTGTGAGGGAGCCGGGGCGAGCCGAGCCGGCGGAAGCCCCCGACGAGGTCGCAGCCGCCCTCGCCCGCACGATCGCGCAGGTGCTCGGCCGGAGGGGCACCGCGGCGTGGGCGCTCGATGCCTGGAGCAGCTCCGCGAGCGGCGACGTCGGGCGCGACCGGACCGAGGCCCGGGGCTTCACGGAAGCCCTGGGCGAGGGCGCCCGGGCCGTGGCGGTGACGGCGGTCAAGGGGGCGCTCGGCGAGATGCTGGGGGCTGCGGGCGGGCTGCAGGCGCTCGTCCTCATCGAAGGAATGCGGAGCGGCCGGCTGCCCGGAATCGCCGGCCTCGCGACGCCCGATTCCGACCTCGGCATCACGCTCTCGGCGGAGGGCCGCGCGGTCGACCTGCGTCTGGGACTCGCGACTGCCGTCGGTTTCGACGGTGCGGTCGAGGCGCTGCTGCTTCGACGCTGGGAAGGAGAGCACTTTGCAACTCGCTGATACCTACGATGTCGTCATCATCGGTGCCGGCCTCGCCGGCCTGACGCTCTCGCGGCAGCTGCTCCGCGAGACCGACAAGCGCATCCTGCTCGTCGACCGCTGGAAGCACATCCCGTCGCCGCGCCAGAAGTACGGCGAGGCGACGGTTCAGCTTTCGGGCTACTACTTCGCCAAAGTGCTCGACCTCGAGGAGCACCTGCTGCTCGAACATCTGCCGAAGTACAACCTGCGCTTCTACTGGAAGAGCGCCGGGCGAGACAACCGGCAGTTCGAGGACTACTCACAGGCCTACGTGCGGAAGATCTCGAACGTGCCGACCTACCAGCTCGACCGGAACGCTCTCGAGGCCGAGCTCCTGCGACTGAACCTGCTCGACCCTCGCTTCACCTTCGTCGGCGGCCTCGAGCCGGAAGGCATCGATCTCGCCACCGACGAGACTTCGCCGCATGTCGTGCATCTCAAGGGCGAGGGCTGGAGCGACACCCGCATCGCCGCGCACTGGGTGGTCGACAGCTCCGGCCGCGGCCGCTTTCTCGCCCGCAAGCTCGAGATGCGGCGCCAGAACGCGATCCGGCACGGCGCCTTCTACATGTGGGTCGAGGGGCACGTGAACATCGAGCGCCTGACCGACCTGCCCTGGAAGCAGGTGCGCCTCAAGACGGATCGCCAGGAGCTCGGTCTCTATCCGTTCTGGCTGGCGACCAACCACTTCTGCGAGCAGGGCCTCTGGTTCTGGGTCATTCCGCTGCGCGGCAAGACCAGCCTCGGCCTGGTGTTCGAACACGGAGCTGTCGACCCGCAGGAGGTCAAGAATCCGGCCGGCTTCACCGACTGGGTCTGCCGGCACTTTCCGCTCTTCGAGCGCGACCTGCCGAACCGCAAGGTCCTGCACTTTTCCGGACTCGCCGACTACTCGCACGGCTGCGCGCAATCGATCAGCGCCGACCGATGGGCGATCTCCGGCGAGGCCGGGCGCTTCCTCGATCCGCTCTACAGCCCCGGGAGCGACTTCATCGCGCTCCACAACACGATGATCGTCGACGCGATCCGCTCCTCCGGCCGGCCGGAGCGCGAAGCGAAGTGCCGCCAGCACGAGACCCTCGTGCGGGCGCTCTACGAGGCCTTCGTTCCCGGATTCGCCGAGAGCTACGTCGCGCTCGGCGACCCCGAGGCCTACAGCCTCAAGTACACCTGGGAGCTCACCGTCTACTACGCCTTCTACGTCTTCCCGTTCATCAACGACCTGTTCACGGACGCGCGCTTCGTGCCCGGCTTCCTGCGGCGCTTCGGGCGCCTCGGGCGGATCAACCAGGGTCTGCAGGAGACGATCCGTGACTTCTACCACTGGCGGAAGTCCGCGGGCGCGCCACTGCCCGGCCCGATTTTCTGGGAGTTCATGAACCTCGCGCCGCTCGCCGAAGCGGAGAAGGCGTTCTACGAGATCGGCGTGCCGGTCGGGGGAGCGCACGAGGTGCTCGATCGCCAGCTCGCCAACCTCGAAGAACTGGCGCGGATGATCATGGCCTGGATCGCCTCCCGGGTGGTCGACGACCCCGCGGCGCTCCACGACCGCGCCTTCGTGGACGCGATCGACCTCGACGATCTGCGCTTCGACGCCGACGCGCTGCGCGGCCGCTGGGTCTCCCTCGGCGGGAGCGCCGGGCGCAAGGAGTGGCGGTTCGATCCCTCGCTCCTGGAGCGATTTCGCACACCGCTCGACGCCGCTTCGGCCGATGCGGCGGATTCCCTGCCGGCGGCGACGCTGCGCGAGCTGACGGCGGAGGTCGGTTGAGCGACTTCGCTCCCGGGCTCGAGGCGGCCTTCGGTGCCCCGCCCCGGGAGTTCGGGCCTGGACCGGTCGCTGTCGAAGGCGCTTTGCCGGAGTTCCTCCGCGGTTCGCTCTATCTCGTCGGGCCGGCGCGCTTCGACTGCTTCGGCCAGCGCTACCGCCACTGGCTGGACGGCGACGGCATGGTCGTGGCCCTGCACCTCGGGCAGGGACCGCCGCGGGCGGCAGCGAGGTACGTACGCACCGAGAAGTGGGTGGAGGAGGAGGGCGCCGGCCGGGCGATCTACCGGACCTTCGGAACGGCCTTCCCCGGCGACCGTCTGCGTCGCGGCAGGGCGCTCGCCTCGCCGGCGAACGTCAGCGTGCTGCCGTTCGCCGGGCGGCTGCTGGTCTTCGGCGAGCAGGGCCTGCCGTATGAGCTCGATCCATCGGATCTCGGGACTCGCGCGCGATGCGATTTCGGCTGCCTCAACGAAGCGACGCCGTTCGCCGCGCATCCGGCAGTCGATCCGCAGACCGGGGAGATGGTGAACTTCGGCGTATCCTTCGCCGCCGACCGGCCGCTCCTGCATCTCTTCCGCTTCGACCGTGAGGGTAGGCTGGCCGCGCGCTCGCGCGCCGAGCTCGCCCATCCTTACTCGGTGCACGACTTCTCGCTTTCGCGCCGCTACGCGGTCTTTGCCCTCTCTCCCTACCTGCTCGACGTCGCGGCGATGCTCGAGCACGGCGCCACGGTCGCCGAGTCCCTGCGCTTCGAACCAGAGCTCGGCGCCCGGCTCGCCCTGTTCGATCGCGCGACCGGAGAGCTCGCGGCCTCGATTCCGATCGGGGACGGCTACTGCCTGCACCAGGTCAACGCATTCGACGACGGAGAAGAGCTGGTCGTCGACCTCCTGGAGCTCGAAGAGCCGGTGTATCCCGACTACGACGGTCTGCCCGAGCTCTTCACCCGCGTGCGGCCGGCGCACGTAGTGCGTTTGCGGGTTGACCCCGCCGCCGGGCGGATCATCGAGCGTCGGGCGGTCGGCGCCGGTCTCGCCGCGGACTTCCCCGTGATCGATCCGCAGCTTTCCGGGCTGCCGGCCGACGTCTTCTGGATGCTGGCAATCGCGGAGACCGGGCGCCCGGGGCGCAAATTCTTCGACCGTCTGCAGCGCTTCGACTGGCGGGCGGGAGGAGTGGCCGATCAGTACGTCCCGCCCCCGTGGCACTATCTCGCCGGCGAGCCGGTCTTCGTGCCGGCGCACGCTGGCTCCGTTGGCTCCGGTGCCGCCAGTGCCGCCCAGGCCGGCGTCGTGCTCTGTCCCGAGTTCGACGCCGAGCGGTGCGAGAGCGCCTTCGTCGTGCTCGATGCCCTCGATCTCGCCCGCGGACCGCTGGCGCGCCTCGTCCTGCCGTCCCCTGTCCAGCTCGGCTTCCACGCGGCCTTCGCGCCGGCGGAGGCGAACCGGTGAGCTCCCGCCAACCGCTCGACCTCGTGCCGCGCTTCAGCGGTCGCGGCTACGACGACGAAGCGATCGCGGAGCGGCGGCGTTGGGTCGAGGCGAAGACCGGCGCCAGCCTCGAGAGCGTCGCTGCGCATTCGATGCCCGGCCCGGGGATGCGCGGCAACATCGAGAACGCGATCGGGGCGGTCCAGGTTCCTCTCGGCGTCGCCGGGCCGTTGCTCGTCCGTGGGGAGCACGCCTCGGGGAGCTTCTACGTGCCGTTCGCGACGACCGAAGGGGCGCTGGTCTCCTCTTACGAACGTGGCATGGCGGCCCTCGCCCGCGCCGGTGGCGTGGAGGTGCGCCTCGAACGCGACGAGAACCGCGTTTCCCCCGCGTTCGCCTGCCTCGACGTCGCCCGGGCTGCCGAGCTCGCGCGCTGGTTCGCCGTCGCGGCGGCGGATCTCGTCGCCCTCGCCGCTGCGACCACGCGTCATGGCCGGCTCTTGCGGGTCACGCCGCGACAGGTGGGGCGCCACGTGATCGTCGACTTCGACTACTCGACCGGTGACGCCTCGGGCATGAACATGGCGGTGCGCGCTACCGAGCACGCCTGCCGGTGGGCGGTCGAGCGATCGTGCGCCGAGTCGTTCGAGATCTTCAGTGGCGCAGAGTCCGAGAAACGGGCTGGCGCGGCGCTCTGGCGCGGCGGCAAGGGGAAGTGGGCGACCGCCGGGGCCGCCATTCCCGCCGCCGTTCTGAGATCGATGCTGCGCACCGACGCTCCGGCGCTCGCCCGTCTGAGCGGGCGCACCGCCGCCGCCAGCCTCGCTGCCGGCGCGTCGGCGAACAACGGCCAGCTCGCCAACGGTCTGGCCGCGATCTTCATCGCCTGCGGGCAGGACGTAGCGAACGTCGCGAACGCCGCGGTCGGAATCACCCGCTTCGAAGAGCTGGCCGACGGCGCGGTCTACGCCAGCGTGACGCTGCCGTCGCTCACCGTCGGTACGGTCGGCGGCGGCACCGCGCTCGCGACCTCCCACGAATGTCTGAGCCTGCTCGACTGCGCGGGGACGGGCAGAGCAGGAAAATTCGCCGAGATCGTCGCCGCAGCGCTCCTCGCCGGCGAGCTCTCGATGGCCGCGGCGATCACCGCCGGCGAGCTCGGCGCCGCGCACGACGCTCTGGGGAGGAACCGCCCGGGGATGCCGCAGTGAATGGAGTCGCACGGCGTTGAGACGGCGATTCCGCGGACTGCGCAGCCCGCCACGCGAACGCTACGACGCGGTCGTCATCGGCGCGGGTATCGGCGGGTTGGTGGCGGCGAACCTCCTGGCGAAGGGCGGGCTGTCGGTGCTGGTCGTCGAGCAGCACTACATGGTCGGCGGCTACTGCAGCATCTTCCGCCGCGACGGATTCACCTTCGATGCCTCGACCCATTTCTATCCACTGGTGGGGAACCGGGAGACCGAGCCTGGCCGGCTCCTCGCAGAGCTCGGCGTCGCCGTCCGCTGGCTGCGGATGGACCCGGTGGATGTCTTCCATTTTCCGGACGGGTCACGATTCGAGGTGCCGACCGACTTCGCGACCTACCAGGCGAGGCTCCATGCCGCGTTCCCGGACGCGGTCCAGGGGTTGAACGAGTTCTTCGCGGCGGCGCGCGAAGCCAACACCGCTGGCCTCCTCGGCTACTTCCGCGGCCAGCGCTCGGCGCGCCTCGAGCGCTGGCAGAATTGGACCGTCCGCGACGCGCTCGACCGCTTCATCCCTGACCGCAAGCTCCAGCTCCTGCTCACGGCCGACTGTCCGCACTGGGGCTCCGCGCCCTGCCGGACCTCGTTCGTCTTCGACTCGATGCTCCGCCTGGCCTACTTCCTCGGCAACTACTACCCGGAGGGGAGCTCGCAGGCCTTCACCGACGACCTGGCGCGCTGCCTCGAGGAGCGCGGCGGCGAGATCCTGACCAGCACCGCTGCGGTGCGCATCGTGACCGACGCGGGCAGGGCCGAAGGGGTGGAGATCGAGACGACGCGCGGGGCGCTCGCCGGCCGGCGCTCGGTGCGCTGCGACCTCGTGATCGCCAACGGCGACCTGCGGCATACCCTGGGCGACCTCCTCGCCGGCGCTCCGGAGGCTGCGACAGCGCTTCGCGCGACCGCGGGGCTGCGCCCGAGCTTCCCGTGCTTTCTGACCCACCTCGGTCTCATGGGCATCCCACGCGACGAGATCGAGGCGGTCCAGGGCTACTACTGGAAGGAGTGGAACCCCGACGACGTCGGTCGCAACGCGCTCGCCTGCAAGGTCTTCTCGCCGACCCTCTTCGACCCCGATCTCGCACCCCCGGGCGGCCAGATCGTGATCCTCCAGAAGGTGGTGGAGGTGGGTCCCCCATCTCCGGGCGATCCGGGCGATCCGGCGCAGCGCAAGCGGGAGGTCGAGCGCTTCGTCCTCGACCAGTTCGAGCGGATCCTGCCGGGCGCGAACCGGGCGATCGTGAGCCGGAGCTCCGCCTCCGACCGCACGGCCGAACGGTTCACCCGCAACCAGGGCGGGGCGATGCTCGGTTGGGAGATGTCGCCGGACCAGCTGGGTGGAAAGAGGCCCGACGTCGCGAGTCCGTTCGCGAATCTCCACTTCGTCGGCCACTGGACGCGGCCCGGTGGCGGCGTCGCCCCGGTGCTCGTCTCGGCGATGCGGGCGGCCGAAGCGATCCTCTCGGGCCGACCCTCGACGCTCGCCGACCGGGGAGGGCCCGAACCTGCCGGCCTCCCGGCGCCTCCGGTTCCGGCCCCGACCACGCCCTGATACCATCCCGCCCGCGTCTGCTGGCCGCGAGGGAAAGGGAACGATGACGAGTCGATGGCTGACCGCCTGCATGGCGATGCTGCTCCTGAGTCTGGGCTGTGCCTCCACGGCACCGCCGGCGCCCTCCCGCACGACCGCGGTCGAGGCGTCGGCTGCGGTCGTGCTCCCCTGGAAGACGGACCGGGCCTACGCCTCCACCTACCGGCCGGGGGCGGCGCCGTCCGTCCTGATCCGGAATGCGACGATCCTCACCGCGGTCGGCGACCGCATCGAAAAGGGCTCGCTGCTGATCCGCGACGGCAAGGTGGTCGCGGTCGGGGCCGTCGTCGAGGCGCCGCCGGATGCGGTGGTGTTCGATGCCGCCGGCAAATGGGTGACTCCCGGGATCATCGACGCCCACTCGCACCTCGGGGTCTACCCGTCGCCCGGAGTGGCTGGCCATCCGGATGGCAATGAGGCGACCGACCCGGTCACAGCGGACGTGCAGGCGGAGCACTCGGTGTGGCCGCAGGATCCCCAGTTCGCCCTTGCGCTGGCCGGCGGAGTCACCTCTCTTCAGGTCCTGCCCGGTTCGGCGAATCTCATCGGCGGACGCGGAGTGACACTCAAGAATGTCCCGGCGCGCGACGTCTACTCGATGAAGTTCCCCGGCGCTCCGTACGGCCTGAAGATGGCCTGCGGCGAGAATCCCAAGCGGGTCTACGGCGAGAAGGGACGCGCGCCGTCGACCCGGATGGGCAATGTCGCCGGCTATCGCGCCGCCTGGATCCGGGCCGCCAGGTACCGCGACGACTGGGAGGCCTACGCGAGCAAGACCGCAGCCGGCGCGACCGACCTGAAGCGACCCGAGCGCGATCTCGAGCTCGACACCCTGGCCGGCGTGCTGGCCGGCGAGATCCTGGTGCAGAACCACTGCTACCGGGCCGACGAAATGGTCACGATGATGGAGATCGCCAAGGAGTTCGACTACAAGATCAGCGCCTTTCACCATGCCGTGGAGGCCTACAAGATCGCCGACGTCCTCTCGCAGGGCGGCATCTGCGCCGATGTCTGGGCCGACTGGTGGGGTTTCAAGATGGAAGCGTTCGACGGCATCCGCGAGAACGCGGCCCTGGTTCATGCCGCGGGCGGCTGCGCGGTCATTCACTCGGACTCGCCGGTGGGGATCCAGCGGCTCAATCAGGAGGCCGCCAAGGCGATGGCCGCGGGAAATCGCATCGGACTCGGCATCCGCGAGGAGGATGCCATTCGTTGGCTCACGCTCTACCCCGCGCAGTCGATCGGGGTCGGTCTCCTCACCGGTTCGCTCGAGGCGGGCAAGATGGCCGACGTGGTGGTGTGGAGCGGCAACCCCTTCAGCGTCTACAGCCACGCTGAGAGGGTCTACATCGACGGCGCCCTGATCTACGACCGCCACGACGAGGCGCATCAGCCGGTATCTGATTTCTCACTCGGCACGACGGGGACGAACCGATGAAACGCGCGCTCCTTGCTCTCGGACTCGCGGCCGCATGCGGCGTGACCGGGCCACTGCCTGCCGAGATCCTCGCCATCACCGGCGCAAGGCTGGAGACCATGGGCCCGGCAGGGACGGTGACGAACGGCACGGTCGTCATCGTCGACGGCCGGATCTCCGCGGTCGGAGCCGACATTGCGATTCCGGGGGACGCCCGGCGCATCGATGCGCACGGTCGCGTCGTGACGCCGGGGCTCATGAACTCGCTCACGCGCCTGGGTATCGTCGAGGTCTCGTCGGTCGAGGGGACGGCCGATGGCGAAGTGAAGGACGACCGCATCACGGCGGCCTTCGACGTCGCCGACGCCCTCAATCCGCGCTCGACGTTGATCGCGGTGAACCGGATCGACGGTCTGACGCGCGCTGTCGTGGCGCCCTCCGCCGGCAGCAGCCTGATCGCCGGGCAGGGCGCCGTGATCCACCTCGGCGTCGGTGCGGATCTCCTCGTGCGCGAGCGCGTCGCCATGTTCGCGTTTCTGGGCGAACGCGGCGCGGCGCTCACCGGCGGCGCGCGCAGCGCGGCGATACTTCGCCTGCGCGAGGTGCTCCAGGACGCCGCCGATTTCGCCGCCAACCGCAAGGCGTTCGATTCCGGAGACCGTCGTGAGTATTCGCTGTCGCGACTCGACCTCGAGGCGCTCGTTCCCGTGGTGCGCGGCGAGCTCCCCCTGGTCCTCACCGCCGACCGCGCCAGCGACATCGTCGCCGCCCTGCGGCTGGCGAAGGAGCTCCGGCTGCGGCTGGTCCTCGCCTCGGTGGCGGAGGGCTGGCTGGTCGCCGGCGAGATCGCCGCGGCCGACGTTCCGGTGCTCGTCGAGCCGCTCGACAACCTGCCGTCGTCCTTCGAACAGCTCGGCGCGACGCTCGCCAACGCGGCCCGGCTGCGCGCGGCGGGGGTGCGCGTGGCGTTCATGAACGGCGACGCGCACAACGCGAGGAACGTCCGCCAGAGCGCCGGCAACGCCGTCGCCAACGGCATGTCCTGGCACGACGCCCTGGCCGCGCTGACGACGGTGCCGGCCACGATCTGGGGGATCGCCGACCGTTACGGCTCTCTCGAGCCCGGGAAGGAGGCCGATCTGGTCATCTGGGACGGCGATCCGCTCGAAGTTACGACCTCCGCCGACGTGGTCCTCATCCGCGGCGAGGAGATCCCGATGGAGAGCCGCCAGACTCTGCTTCGCGACCGGTACAAGTAAGCACGCGCCGTCGACTGTGCGCCAGAGGGGAGTGCGCCCTCCTCGCCGAATCGGGGGGCGGCCGGAACCAGGACAGGGGATCACCGACTCGATTCGGGGACAGGAGGCAGGATGCGTCGACGAACGGCCGTGGGTGTCGTGCTGCTGCTCCTCTTCGTCGCGGGCTGTGGGGTGGAAGCCCTGCTCGGCGGCGGGGAGCTCGAACAGGCCGAGGAGCGCCTCGGCTTCGTGCTCGACACAGTGAGTCAGATCGGGACTGGCGACACCGTCGAGTTCCAGACGGCGACCTGTCGATTCCATTCGGACAAGCTGGTCATTCGCGATCAAGGCGAGTTCGAACTGGCCTACGACGGGTTTCGCGAGTTCTTGAGGAAAGGCGGGCTCGCGAAGGGTCTCGAGTACGAGATCGAAGGTGGCGAGGAGATCGAAGGCAGCGCCGGCGGCGACTTTCTCTTCTCCGGAACCGCCAACGGCAGGCCGTTCGAGGTCATCGTCCCGGCCAAGAGACCGCTTCGCTGGCAGGTCGCTCCGAGCGACGGCTTCTAGCTCCTCGGCCCCGGGGTGGCAAACTCCGCGTCGGTTCGCGGTTGCCCGGAAGGGCGGGTTCAGCCCGCCGGAAGCCCCGCCGCTTCGCGCAGGGTGCGTTCGACGTAGACCGGGGTGACCTGGCCGCGCCAGCGGGGGTCGAGGTCGGTGTTGTCCATCGGGGTGGCGGCGCTCCTTGCTTTCGATGCCGCGGCGGCGATCGTCTCGGGGGTGAGCTTCTGGCCGATGAGCGCCTGCGCGACTTCGTCGGCAGAGGAGGGGAGCGAGGCGATCGAACCGAGGACGACCCGCGCGTCGCGCACCGTCCCGTCGCTGCCGCCGTCCATCCAGAGCGCCACGGCGACCGAGAGAACTCCGAAGTCGATCGAGCCGCGGCGGCGCAGCTTGAAGAAGGCGGTGCGGCAGTGCGCGGCGTCCGACGCCCCCGGAACGACGATGGCGGTGACGATCTCGTCTCGCCGCTTGGTGAGATAGGCCATGCCGTCGTCGTGGTAGAGCGCGGCGATCGGAATCTGGCGCTCGCCCGCCGTCGAGACCAGCGTCACGCGCGCCCCCAGCGCCACCAGCATCGGCGCCGAGTCGGCGGACTGGACCGCCCAGCAGCGCGGCGAGGACGGCGCCACCCAGCAGATCTTCCCTTCGGCCTTCATGCAGTAGGAGATCGACTGCCGCCACTCCTCGTTCTGGTTGTAGTAGGTGCAGCGCGTGTCGAGGCAGACGTTGCCGCCGATCGTGCCCATGTTGCGCAACACCGGCGAGGAGATCCACCCGACGGCGGCGGCGAGGGCGGGGAAGCGCTCGCGGACCGCGGCGTGGCGCTCGACGCTGGTGAGCGTCGCCATCGCGCCGAGGTGGAGATCGCCGTTCGCATTCACGGCGCGCAGCTCCGCGAGCCGGGAGAGCGAGACGACCTCCCCGGCCTTCTGATGGCGGCGCTTGAGGTTCGGCCAGAGGTCGGTGCCGCCGGCGACGAGGCGTGCGGCTTCGCCCTCCGCGTCGAGGATCGATGCGGCTTCGGCGAGCGTCGCCGGTTGATGCAGTCGGAACTTCGGCAGTCGCAGCATCCCCGTATCCTCAGTCGCCCTTCGTGCCCGCGAGCTTCGTCGTCAGCGCTGCGACGTTACCGGCGCCGAGTGCTTCCTCGCGCTCGGCCATCGTGCCGTCCTTCGACTTCCTGCCGGTGGCGAGCTTGAACTCGGTCTCGTTGGTCGCCTTGCCGTCGCCGCCTTCCCAGGGGGTCGGGACCTGGAGCGTGAAGCCGAAGTCGATCTCCGGGAAGGGGTCGGGACCGAAGCGCGCCGGCTTCCCCTTCTGCTTCGCCTCGAGCGCCTTCAACACCATGTGGGGGTGGATCGGCACCTGGTCGACGCGCACGCCTACGGCGTCGAAAATGGCGTTGGCGCAGGCCGGCGGCATCGGCAGGAGCGGCCCCTGGCCGACCTCCTTGGCGCCGAACGGCCCGGCCGGATCGGGATCCTCGATCAGATAGGTCGTCACCGGCGGCATCTCCTCGAAGGTGAGGCTCTTGTACTCGAGGAGGCTCGGGAACTTGTGCACCAGCGCCGCCGAGCGCGCCTTCGGCAGGCGCCGGAAGGCGCTCTCTTCCATCATGGCCTCGCCGAGGCCCATGTAGACCGAACCCTCGACCTGCCCCATCACCAGCGCCGGGTTGATCGAGCGGCCGATGTCGTGCGCCATCCAGACGTGCAGCGGCCTCCAGAGACCGGTGGCCGCGTCGACCTCGACCTCGACCACCGCCGCCGAGTAAGAGTAGGTAGGGGAAGGGCCGACGCCGGCGCCGCGGTACCTGCCGGGCGAGCGCGGCGGCGTGTACGAACCGGCCGCCGCGAGCGTCCCGGCGCGCGCCTCGGTGACGATCACCGCCTCCTCCCAGGAGAGCCCTTGTTCGGGATCGGCGGCGTCGAAGACCCGCCGGCCCGAGAACACTACCTGCGACTCGGGAATCGCCAACTGCCGTGCCACCGCCTGCGCGACCACTGCCCGGACCTTCTCGGCAGCGTCACGGGCGGCGTGCCCCATCATCAGGGTGACGCGCGAGGAGTAGCTGCCGAGATCGACCGGCGTGAAGGCGGTATCGGCCACCTGCAGGCGCAGATCGCCGAGCTCGAGGCCGAGGACCTCCGCGACCACCGCCGCCAGTACCGAGTCGGAGCCCTGACCGATTTCGGTCTCACCGCAGAAGACGGCGACGCCGCCTCCACGATCGACATGCAGCGTGACGCCCGACTGCGGCATGTGGTTCCAGTAGATCGGCAGTCCTGCGCCGCAGAGGTAGCTGCCGCAGGCGAGGCCGAGGCCGCGCCCTGGGGGGAGCTTGCCCCAGCGCTCGCGGTAGCCCGAGCCCGCGACCACCGCCTCGATGCAGCGCGAGAGAGCGATCGTCCCCAGCTTCAGCCAGTTGGCGGTGACGGTGTTCGGCTCTTCGACCATGCGCAGTCGCAGGTCCGCCGGGTTCTGGCCGAGCTCGACGGCGATCTTGTCGAGCTGGACCTCGAAACCGAAGCGCGGCTGCGGCGTGCCGTGGCCGCGCTTCGGGCCGCAGGCCGGCTTGTTGGTGAAGGCGCGGATCGACTCGAACTTGTAGTGCGGCAGGCGGTAGGTCACCGTCTGCAGGGCGCCGGTGTAGTAGGTCGAGGCGACGCCGTAGCTGCCGTAGGCGCCGCCGTCGAGGGTCGTCTGCAGGGTCTGCGCGGTGAGCGTGCCGTCCTTGCGGACGCCGGTCTTCATCCGCATCAGCACCGGATGGCGGCCGCGGTGGCAGTAGAAGACCTCCTCGCGGGTGAGCGAGATCTTCGCCGGCCGGCCGAGCTTCAAGGCCATCGCCGCGCAGACGATCTCGTGGCCGAACGGATCGCTCTTGCCGCCGAAGCCGCCGCCGTTGGGCGTCGCCACGACACGAATGCGCGAGGCAGGGAGGCCCAGCACCTTGGTCAGTGCGCGGTGAAGGTAATGCGGCGTCTGCGTGGACGACCAGACGGTGACCCGGCCGTCGTCCTCGGGCAGTGCCACCGTCGCGTGCTGCTCCATCGGCAGGTGGGTGTTGCCGTCGTAGAAGAAGGTGTCCTCGAAGACCCGGTCGGCCTCGGCGAAGCCGGCCTCGACGTCGCCGAACTCCATCGACAGGAGCTTGTGGAGGTTGCCGTCGTCGGCATAGGAGTGGATCTGCGGCGAGGGGGTAGCGAGCGCCTCCTCGACCGAAGAGATTGTCGGCAGCGCGTCGTACTCGACCACCACTGCGAGCGCCGCCTCGTGCGCCAGATCTTCGGAAACGGCAGCGACCGCCGCGATCGGGTCGCCGACATGGCGCACGAGGTCTAAGGCCAGCGGATGCTCGTCCTGCGATACCGGCAGGATGCCGAAAGTGACCGGCAGGTCCTTGCCGGTGAGCACCGCGAGAACACCCGGCATCGCCAGCGCCGCCGAGGTATCGACCGACAGCAGGCGCCCGTGCGGCACCGTCGAACGCACGAGCTTGATGTAGCACTGACGGGGGAACGACAGGTCGTCCGCGAAACGCGTCGCGCCGGTGACCTTCGCCCAGCCGTCCACCCGGCGGAACGGCGTCCCGATCAACGTGAGCTCGCGCTCCGGCAGCGGCTCCGGCTTCGCCTTCGCCGCCGCCGGCTCGCGAGCAGGGGGGGCAGGCGGTGCGCCCGTGGGCTTGCGACCCGGCTCCGCCATCACAACCCTCCTTTACCAGCAGCCTTTTCCTGGAGCAGATCGATAGATCCAAAGACAGGGCGCCCCTCGAACAGCGTCAGCAGGACTTTCACGTTCGATATCTCTCCCGGCGGAATCGCGAAGAGGTTGCGGTCGAGGACGACCAGATCGGCGAGCTTGCCGGTTTCGAGCGAACCGCTGTCGCGCTCCTCGAAACCGGCGTAGGCGCCACCGATGGTGTAGGCGGCGAGCATCGTCGCGAGGTCGACGCGCTCCTCCGGGATCCAGGGCTTGTCGCAGACGTTGAGCTCCGGGTCGCAGCGGGTGATCGCGACCTCGATCGCCTCGAGCGGATTCATCGACGAGACCGACCAGTCGCTGCCGGCGGCGAGGACGGCGCCCGTTCGCGCCATCGAGGCGATCGGGTAGAGCCAGCGCGAGCGTTCGGGTCCGAGGAACGGCTCGGTGAGGTCGCGAATGTAGGCGTCCGCGTAGGCCCAGAGCGGCTGGAAGTCGGCGACGACGCCGAGCTCGCGGAAGCGGGGAATGTCTTCCGGCGCGAAGAGCTGGATGTGCGCGAGCAGGGGCCGAGCGTCGCGGACACCGTTCGCCGCGCGAGCGGCTTCGAGGCCGTCGAGGGCGTCGCGAATCGCCCGGTCGCCGATGGCGTGGATGTGGATCTGGAAACGCTCGCGATCGAGCGCGACGATCACCTTCTCGAGCGCATCCGCGCTCCAGTTCGGGATTCCGTGCCCGGTGCGACCGCCGATGTACGGCGCGAGGAGGGCCGCCGTCCCACCCTCGATGACGCCGTCGGCGAAGAGTTTCACCGCCGTGACGCGCACATGCGGAGCGTGCGCGGCGGAGCGCTGGGCGACGAGGGCAGGTATGCCATCCGTGCCTTCGTCCGAATCGAGCCCCTGGGAGACCACGACCCGCAGGCCGAGCTCGCCGGCGCGGTCGAGGCTGTCGTAGGTCGCGATCATCTCCGGATCGGCGTTCGCCTCGGTCATCGCGACGATGCCGAAGCCTTGCGCCTTGGCCACTGCCAGGCGCAGGCCAGCGAGACTCTCCGCGGCGGTCGTCTCTGGCAACAGGTGGTCGACCAGGTCGGCGGCACTCTCGCGCAGGGTGCCGATCGGCGCCCCCGCTGCATCGCGCTCGATGCGCCCGCCTTCGGGGTCGGGAGTCGCGGCGGTGACGCCGGCGAGCTCGAGGGCCTTCGAGTTCACCCAGCTCGAGTGCCCGTCGGCGGAGGCGAGAAGCGCCGGGCGGTCGGGCAGGATGGCGTCGAGGTCGCGCCGGTCGGCGACGCCGCCGGGGAAGAGGGTGAGATCCCAGCCGCCGCCGACCAGCCAGGGTCGGTCGCCGAGCCGGGCGACGCAGGCGCGCAGGCGAGCCAGGACCTCGTCGCGGTTCTCGCTGGCGTTGAGGTCGCACTGGGTGAGCTCGACACCCCCCGAGAGCGGGTGCGCATGACGGTCGTGGAAGCCGGGGAGAACGAAGCGACCGCCGAGCTCCACCACGCGGGTCTGCGGGCCGATGAAGCCGGCGACCTCCCGGTCGGAGCCGACGAAGACGATCCGGTCGCCGGCGACGGCGATCGACTCGGCCCAGCTGCGAGCGGCATCCACGGTGTAGATCTGACCGTGCCGGAGGACGAGGTCGGCCGGAAGGCCGGCCCCCGCCGCCGCGTGAGCGGCGGCCGACGAAGCAAGAAAAGGACCGGTAAAGGGGGTCGTGGCGAGCGCGACAGCGACGAGCCGGCGCGCCAGCCGCCGGCAGCGCGATCGCCTCACCGGCCGGCTGGCGAGCGCCCGGGCGGGCGAGGGCGCCCTGCGAAACACGCCGCTGCTCCAGCCGTATCCATTTACTGGAAGCTTTTCTGCTGAGAGCTTCCTGAGCGTGGCGGAGAACATCGAAATGTTGACCTTTCTCGTCTGGGTGCTGCTTTTCATCGTCTGCTGGCCGATCGCCATCCTGGCGCTCGTCCTCTATCCGATCGTCTGGCTGGTGCTGCTGCCGCTGCGAATTCTGGGCTTTGCCGTCGGCGGCGTGCTGGCCTTCCTCAAGGGGCTCTTCTTCCTGCCGGCGCGGGTGCTGGGCGTCAAGGCCTGAGCGGCGGGGGGGAAGGCTCCTTCGTCCCGTAGAGCGACTCCCGCTCCGGCGTCCAGCTCTCCCCGCGCAGCTCGGCCGCAGCGCCTTCGACCGCCTCCAGGATCTTGATGTAACCGGTGCACCGGCAGAGATTTCCGGCGAGCGCGGCGCGGATCTCGGCGCGCGCCGGGGCGGGGTTCCCGGCCAGCAGGGCTTTCGCCGTCATCAGAATGCCCGGCGTGCAATAGCCGCACTGAGCCGCGCCGAGATCGGCGAAGGCCGATTGCAGCGGGTGGAGCTCGTTGCCCGCCTGCAGGCCCTCGACGGTCTCGATCGCCCTCCCTCCCATCTCGGCGGCGAGCGCCAGGCAGGAGAGTACCGGCTGGCCGTCGACCAGCACGGTACAGGTGCCGCACTCGCCGAGCTCGCAGCCGTGTTTCGTGCCGGTCAGGCCGAGCTCCTCGCGCAGCACCTCGAGGAGGGTGTGGTGAACCGGAAAAGCGACCGTGCGGCGCTCGCCGTTGACGATCAGGGACTGGGTGACGACCTCATCGCTCATGCGTTTCCTGGATTCCTCGCTCAAAGGGGTCCGCCCGGCCGGGGAACCGAAGACCCGGGGCAGTCTCTCTGGAGCGGCCGCATCCGTCAAGCGGGCGACGGGAGGGAGCCCGCGGATGAGAAAATGCAGGCCCCGGGGGACCGGGCCGCCGGCTGCCGCCAGATCCTCCACGCTCGCTGTACGTATAGTAGTCCTGAGGGTATGCCGGAATGAGGCGCTGGACACTTTCGAGGATGGTGGCGGTTTTCGGCGTGCTGGCGTTCGCCTTCGCCGTGCTGTCGATCGTCGACATCCTCGTCCCGCGGCCCTACGACGGCGTCGTCCTCGAGGCCGACCAGTGGGGCACGCTCTCGGTCCGCGAGGTCGTGCCCGGCTCCGGCGCCGACCTGGCCGGGATCCTGCCGGCCGACCGGATCGTCGGCATCGACCGCACCCTGCTGCAGTCGAGTGCCCACGCCGGCCGTATCCTCGCGCGTCGCGAGATCGGCGACGAGGTCCCCTACCTATTGCGGCGCGGGGAGGGGGTCGAAGAGGTCCGCGGCGTCCGCCTCGGGCGCCGTTTCATCGGCAGCGCGACCTACTTCTTCGCCTGCCTCCTCGGTTTCGCCTTCTTCGTCGTCACTCTCTTCGTGCTGCGCCGGCAGCCGGAGCAGCGTGCCGCGCAGATCTTCCATCTCGTCGGCGCGCTGTTCCTGCTCTTCCTGGTCTGCCGGCTGCGCCCGGCCTCCTATGGCTGGATCGACGGCCTGGTGCTCGAGGCCGGGGCCGTGGCGCTGCTGCTGCTCCCGGCCTGTTTCCTGCACTTCTTTCTCGTCTTCCCGCGACCAATTGCCTTGCGTCCTGCCGCGGGCGAGCCCGATTTCAGCCGTCGACGCCGGCGCTGGTTGACCCTGCTCGTCACGCTCTATCTGCTGCCCCTCACCGTCTTCGTGACCGCCCTTTGGCTCTGGCAACGGGCGGGGGTCGAGCCCCGGCTGATCACCGGGGCCCCGGAGGTGAGTTGGTGGGTGCTCGGGCTGTACATGCTGGTCGGCCTCGCGACGCTGGCCTGGAATGCACGCCAGACGCGCGACCCGCGGCAGCGGCGCGGTATCGCGCTGGTTTTCGCGGGCTCGCTCTTCGGCCTGCTGCCGTTCCTCGGCCTGGCGGTGGCGCGACCGGCCTGGCTGCACACCGAGCCGCAGGCGTTCGCGCTTCTCGGTCCGCTGGCGCTGGTGCCGCTGACCTTCGCCTTCGCGATCATCCGCTTCGGGCTGCTCGACATCCGAGTCATGGTACGCCGGAGCCTCGTCTACTCGGTCGTGACGGTCGGCATCGCCGCGGTCTACGCGGCGGCGCTCGCGCTGGTGAACACCTTTGCCCTGGGTTCGGAGCTCTCCGCGACGCGGACGTTTCCGATCCTCTTCGCGCTCGGCGTGCTGCTGTTGCTCGAGCCGCTGCGTCACCGCGCCCAGGGGATGATCGACGCTTTCGTGCATGCCGATCGGCGGCGCCTGGAAGAGGCGATCCGCAAGCTCGGCCGGGCCGTGGCCGCCGAGCTCGATCCGCAGCCGGTCGTGCGCGACGTCGTCGAGCGCCTGCCGCAGATTCTCGGGCTGCACTTCGCGGCGCTTTACCTCGAGAAGGATGGAGCTCTCGAACGCGCCGCCGGCCCGGAGCAGCTGCCGGCGAGCCTCCCTCTGCTCGCGCCGCTCCACGACGCCCTGGCGGCCAAAGGGGAGCCGGTGCCGCTCGCCGAGCTCGCGCGCCTCGTGCCCGGGTCCGAAGAGGTCCGCCAGCTGGTGGCCAGACTGGAGCCCGCCGGGGTGGAGATCGTCGGCGACCTGACCTCGCCGCGGCGCAAGATCGGGCTGGTCCTGCTCTCGGGAACGACCGGGCAGATCGAGATCGGCGACGAAGTGCGGGCGCTTCTCGGAAACCTCTTCGGGCAGGCGGCACTGGCGCTCGAGACCAGCCGGCTGGTCGCCGAGCGCACTCGTCAGGCGGAGCTCGAACGCGAGCTCGAGATCGCCTCGAGCGTGCAGGCCCAGCTTCTGCCGCGCGTCCTGCATTTCGGCTCCGGCTGGTCGGTGGCGGCGGTCTGCCGCGCCGCGCGCCACGTCGGCGGCGATTTCTACACCGAGCTGCCGGCCGGAAAGAACGGCAATCGCGCCATCGTCTTCGGCGACGTGGCGGGCAAGTCGGTCGCCGGCGCCCTGGTGATGATGGCGGCGCACGAGGCGCTCCAGACCCTGGCTCTCTCGCATCGCGACCCCGAGACCCTGTTCGGGCTCGCCAACCGCAGGCTCTATGGTCTCGGCACGAAGAAGTCGTTCGTGGCGCTCGGCTGGGTGGCGGCCTCCGACGACGGCGAGGGGATCGACTACCTCCTCGCCGGCCAGCCGCAACTTCTGGTGCGCACGAGCGCGGGCGCCGTGCGCGAGCTGCCGCTGCCGCCGCATCGGCTGCCGCTCGGCGCGCTCCTCGACGGGCGTTACGTGGCGAGCCGCGCGGCGGTGGCGCCCGGCGACCTCGTGCTCGGCTACTCGGACGGCGTCACCGAAGCGCAGGCCCCCGACGGCGAGCTCTTCGGCGAAGAGCGGCTGGTGCAGGTTCTCCGCGCGGCCCGGGGGGGGCCGCACGAGATCATCGAGCAGGTCCTCACGGCGATCGCGGAGTTCACCCGCGGCGCCGATCCTTATGACGACATCACTCTCGTCGCCATCGCGCGGGACGGAGGAGGAGAAGCATGCGACGTCGCACACTGATCATCGTGCTGGTCACGGCCGCGGTGGCCGCGGCGGCGCTCTCGGTGCCCTGGCTGCTCGAGAAGCGCTCCGCCGACTGGACGACGAAGTCGCCCGCGGCTCTGGCGGCCTTCGAGGCCGGGCTCGACGCGCGGATGCGTTTCTACCTTCTCGACGCGGCGGCGAGCTTCCGCCGGGCGATCGAGCTCGACCCGCAGTTCGCGGCGGCCAGGGTTCAGCTCGCCGCGGTCACGACCGACGGCGAGGAGAGGAAGCTCCTGCGCAAGGAGCTCGAGGCCGTCGACCTCTCGCGCCTCAACGAGCGCGAGCGTTTCCTGGTCGAACTGGCACGCGTACCGCGCGAAAAGCAGTCGGAAATCAGCACCCGCTATCTCGCCAGCCATCCCGACGATTCGTGGGCGCTCTACGTCGCCGCTGGCCAGGCGTGGGACCGCGAGGACTGGGTCGCTGCGTCCGAGCTCTACACCCGCCTCCTCCGGGTCGACCCGAACTGGGCGCTGGCGCGCAACAACCTGGGCTACCTCGCGATGGCCCGGGCGCAGTTCGCCGAGGCCGAGGAGCAGTTTCGCACCTACGCCTACGTCGCACCCGACCAGGCCAACCCGCACGACTCACTGGGCGAGCTGCTCTCGCTGCTCGGCAGGTACGACGAGGCGCGCGCCGAGCTCGAGCGGGCGCTCGCGATCCGGCCGGACTTCTGTGCCTCGTATCAGCATCTGGCCGGTATCGCCGTTTTCGAGGGCAAGCCGGAGGAGATCCCGTCCCTGGCGGAACGCCTCGGCGAGCACTGCCCGGCCGAGATGCAGGCGGACCTCGAGTGCGAAGCCCGGTACTTCGCGGCTTTCATCTCGCGGGATTTCGACGCCCCGTGGCGCGACGGCTTCGCCACCTGCGGCGCCAAGAAGGGCGGTGGCGGCATCCTGACCCATCGCCTGGCGCTGCTCGCCGGGAGACAGGCCGAAGCCGACCGGGAGGAGGCCGCGTTGGCGAAGGCGGTCGAAGAGAGCAGCAAGCCGGGCTACCCCAAGGGAAGGGCCAGGGTCGTCCAGGTCGAAGCGCTGCACAACCAGGGTGTGCGCAAGCTCGGCGAAGGCGATCCCGGGGCGGCCGCGGATCTGTTCCGCGCTGCCGACGACCGCGCCTCGTTTTGGGGCGTCGACGAGGGGCGCATGAAGCTCTTCAACAAGCTCAACCTGGCGCTGGCGCTCGACCGCGCCGGCGAAGCGCAGGAGGCCGAGGCCGTGCTCGAGAGCGTTCGCGCCGTCAACCCGGCGTTCGCACGGACCTATCCGGAGCTCTCCTCGAGGACTCCCGGGAAGAGCTGACGCGCCGGGCGGCGCCGACGGTAGAGTTGCCTCCCGGATCCAGCCCGGGAGGGAGCTCAGCCATGTCGATCGATCGTCGCCGCCTGCTCGCATCCGTCGCCGCCGGTGCCGCTGCCAGTCTGCTCCCCTGGCGTCCCGCCGGAGCCGCCTCCCAGGAGGAACCCGGGGGCGCGTCGGCGCCCGGGGACGCGCCCCCCGCGCTCGGTGGCCTCCAGACGAGCATGAGCTGGAAGCGGGTGCGAATGGAGTTCGACCTCGCCCCCGACTGGATCCACCTGGGGACCTTCTACCTCGTTTCCCATCCACGGATGGTGCGCGAAGCGGTGGAGCGGTACCGCAAAGCCCTGGACGCCAATCCGCTGTCGATCGAGGAGCTCTTCGATTCCGCGCACGCCGACGACAATCTGGCGACGCGCAGCAAGGTGGCGCTCGCGGCCTACCTCGGCGGGCGCCGCGAGGAGATCGCGCTCACTCCCAACACGACGACCGGACTGGCGCTGCTCTACAACGGCCTGCGCATCCGCCCCGACCAGGAGATCCTGACCACCGAGCACGATCACTACGTCCATCACGAGTCGATTCGCTATGCGACGGATCGTTCGGGCGCGGACGTCCGTTTCGTGGCCTTGCACGACTTCCCGGCCGGCGCTGCCCGGGCCTCGGTCGCGGAGATGGCCGAACGGCTGCAGCGAGCGATCTCGCCGAAGACACGCGCGGTCGGCCTGACCTGGGTGCACTCCGCCACCGGCCTGAAGCTGCCGATCCCGGAACTGGCCGAAGTCGTCGCGCGGGCCAACTCGGGGCGAGCGGAAGCGGATCGTTGCCTGCTGATCGTCGACGGCGTGCACGGCTTCGGCGTGGAGAACGTCGACGCCGCGCAAATGGGGGCCGACTTCTTCGTGGCGTCGGCGCACAAGTGGCTGTTCGCGCCGCGCGGCACCGGCCTGATCTGGGGAAGGGAGGAGGCCTGGGCCGAGATCCGCCCGACGGTCCCGAACTTCGATCCCGACGGTGGCCGCGCCTTCGACGCCTGGCTCGAGCGCTCGGCGCTGCCGCCGACCCGCGCCGCCTTCGTCTCGCCCGGCGGCTTCACCGCCTACGAACACCAGTTCGCGATCGCCGACGCCCTCGAATTCCATCGCCTGCTCGGCCGCTCGCGCATCACGTCCCGGATCCACAAGCTCAACAGCCGCCTTCGGCGCGGGCTCGCGAAGATGCCCGGCGTCACCCTGCATACGCCGGCCGAGAGCAGCCTCTCCGCCGGCATCGTCTGTTTCGAGGTCGCGGGACTCACGCCGGGCGCCGTCGTCGCGAAACTCGCCGAGCGCCGGATTCACGCCACCACGACACCGTACAAGCACTCCTTTGCGCGGCTGGCGGCCGGGATCATGAACCTGGAAGAGGAGATCGACACCGCGATCGCCGCGGTGCGCGATCTCACTCGGGCCTGATTCGGCTACTCGCTGCGGGTGACCTTGAGGATGCGGCGGGGCTGCGCTTCGAGGTTCTCGATGTGGACGGTGCCGTCCTTCTCGAGCTCGATCTTCGCCGCGGCGAGCATCTCGCCGCTGCCGCCGTCGTCGATCCCGGGGCCGTCCATGGCGAGCTCGACCAGGGTGTAGGCGTAGTCCTTGGAGCGTCCTCCCCGGGTGTACTCGCCGTAGGCGATCGGGCGCGGGATGAGGAGGACGAGGCGCCGCGTGCTGAGCTCCTTGTCTTCGAAGACATGGGCCGTCGCGATCGGATAGGAGAGGCCGGTGCCGACCTGGAGGCGTCCGACCTCGAGCTTGCTCATCGCGGTCTCGAGCGCACGCGGACCCTTCGTCTCGAGGACCTCCACGAGACGCTCGGTCTCCTCCCGCGAGGAGAACTGGTCGACGATGATCTGAATGCGCTGCGCGCCGGTGCGCGGAAAGCTGCCGGTGTTGGGCATGAGGTTGCCCGCATAGACCTCCCGCGCCTGGGCAGCGCCCGCCAGTCCCAGCGCAAGCAGGGTGGCAGCGGCGGCGGCGATTTTCGTGCTGTGTTTCATCTCGAAATCTCCCTGGCCGGCGATCTGCTGCATGGCGGCCTGAATGGAGGCGGTGCAACGCTCGTACCAGGCAGCTCGCAGAGAGAGACTGGCCGACCCGGCGCCGGGTCGGCCAGCGACTCTTCGGCGAGCGCCTGGTGATTCGACGTCAGCGCCGAGAACGGTCTGGAATGGAACGCCGAGCTCAGGGGACG
>JAGPDF010000073.1:0-5601 GCA_018057705.1 Thermoanaerobaculia bacterium
GTGTAGCCGGGGGCGCGCTTGACCATGACCTGGGGGGCGTTCTGGTTGGTGCCTTTGGCGATCTTCCAGCCCGACCAGACGGGCTTCCCGCTCTCGACCTCGTGGAAGGTGAAGGCGATGCCGCCGGTGGTATACCACTCGCCTTGCGGGATGAGGAAGAGATCTCCCCACCAGCCGGGGGCGACGCCGACGCCGGCCGTCAGGTTGTTGACCGCGCCGGCGTTGTACATGAGCTCGAGGTCGGCGGGCTCGCCCACCGCGACTTTGGTGAAGCCCTTCTTGGCCAGCGCCTCCTCGGCGGCCTTGCGCACCGGTCCATCCAGTCCGGCGCCACCGGGGCCCTCGGCCTTGTTCCAGCGATAGGACTTGTAACTGGCGAAGTCGGCCGCGGCATCGCGACTGGTCTGGATCCTCGCCGCCCTTGCGGCGGGCACCAGCGCGAGCGGCAGGACGAGCGAGAAGGCGGTGACGAGAACGGCGAGCTTGCTGCGCATGGAACTCCCTTCGGTCAGGAAGGATTCTGTGGTGTCGCCGCAGGTCGCGCAAGTGGGGCGCCCGAAGAGGCACCCCGCCGGGAGATGCGCCGGAACTAGGGTCGGCGCGCCGCCTTCACCCTCTCGAGGCGCGCGAGCACCTCGAGTCGGTCGGGATGATCGACCGGGAGGTTCTCCGTCTGTACCCGCAGGACGTGTTCGTACTCCTCCTGCGCCTCCTCCAGCCGGCCGCGCTCGAAGGCGACCTCGCCGAGCGACAAGTGGATGAAGCTCGTCTGGATGTTCTCCGGACCATAGAGCCTCTCGTGGCCGCCGAGCGCCCGACGCAGGAAGGTCTCGGCGTCGTCCAGCCGCCCCATCGCGAGATAGAGATCGCCCAGGCCGTAGAGACCCTGCGCCACGGCCGGATGGTCCTCGCCGTAGGCCTGGGTGTCGATCGCGAGCGCCTGCCGGTGCAGTGGCTCGGCGAGCTCGTAGCGCTTCTGGGTCTGGTGCAGAAGAGCCAGGTTGTAGAGCGTCGGCGCGACCCGCGGGTGGTTCTCGCCCAGCGTCTTGCGGCGGATCTCCACGGCGCGCTCGAGCAGCGGCTGTGCCTCGTCGAAGCGCTTCTGCTGCATCAGGAAGAAACCGAGATTGCCCAGCGCGTCGCCGACATCGGGGTGGTCCGGCCCGAGGGCCTTCTCGCGGATCTTCAGCACCCGCTCGAAGAGCGCCCCCGCCGCATCGCGATCGCCGAGCTCGACCTCGATGATGCCGAGCGTGCGCAGGCTCTGCGCCACCAGCAGGTCGTCGGCGCCGAGCTCGCGTTCGCGCAGCGCGAGGGCCTCCATCGCGAGCGGCCGCGCCTCGTTGTAGAGGCCGAGCCGCTGGTAGACGCCGGCGATCGTGTGCAGCAACCGGGCACGCAGCACCGGTGTCTCGTCGAGCTCGCCGCGGATTCGCTCGGCACCGCGGTCGAGGAGCTCGCGGGCCGTGACCTCGCGGCCGCGGCTCTTCTCCGGATCGGCCTCGGCGAAGAGGCCGACGAGGAAGCTGGCGACCTTCTCGGTCTCGGCGCGAGCGGTCTCGGCGGCGACCCGCGCGCGGTCGGCCTCCGCGGCTGCGCGGTTGGCGCGCGCCGCCTCGACGCTGCGTGCGATGAGGCCGCCGACGAGGGCGATCGCGACGAGCACCGCCGCGGCGACGAGGCCGCGCCGCCGCCGCACGAACTTGCGCGTGCGGTACCAGAAGCCCGGCGGGCCGGCCTCGACCGGCCGATGCGTGAGGTGCCGTTCGACGTCGCCGGCGAGCGCCGAGACCGAGGCGTAGCGCAGCTCGCGGTCGCGGGCGATCGCCTTGAGCACGACCCAGTCGAGGTCGCCCGCGAGATCAGCGGCGAGCCCGCGCCGGGAGGCGGCGCGCTCCGCGGCGATCTCGTCGGCCTCGCCGCCGCCGAGCTGTGCGAGCCGTTTCGAGGGTGCCGGAGGATCGAGGTCGCGAATCCTGCGGAGCATCTCGCCGCGCGGGACGTCGGCAGCGAACGGCAGCACGCCGGCCACCAGCTCGTAGAGCAGGACCCCAAGCGAGTACACGTCACTGCGGGTGTCGGGCTCGGCCGGCCCCCCGAGCTCGGAGATCGACTCCGGGCTCACGTATCCGGGAGTCCCGACCAGCCCGACCGTGAGCTCGCTCTCGACGAGCGGCCGGTCGAGCGCCTTGGCGATGCCGAAGTCGATGACCTTGGGCAGGGGCCGGCCGCCCTGGTCGGCGACGAGGATGTTCGAAGGCTTGAGGTCGCGGTGGACCACCCCCTTCTGGTGGGCGTGCTGCACCCCCTCGCAGACCGCGAGGAAGAGGCGGAGACGCTCGGCGAGCGCGAGACGCCGTTCATCGCAGAATGCCGTGATGCGTGGCCCCTCGACGAGTTCCATCACGAAGTACGGGTTGCCTTCGAGCGTGGTGCCGGCGTCGTAGAGCTGTGCGACGTTCGGATGGGCGAGCCGCGCCAGCGCGCGGCGTTCCGCCTCGAAGCGCAACTGCCGGTCGAGCGACGAGAGGTGCGCCGCGCGCACGACCTTGAGCGCCACGCGCCGCTGGACCGGCTCGAGCTGCTCGGCGAGAAAGACCGTCCCCATGCCACCCTCGCCGAGGAGGCCGACGATCCGGTAGGGGCCGATGGCTGTGAGACCGTGCGGCGGCGCTGCGACACGCTCCTCGCCGCGGCCGTCGACGGCGGTCGGAATCTCCTGGGCCGAGGGCGGCGGCGTGCTCTCGTTGGGGGCCATGGTGCGGCGCCGGACGATACTACAGAGCTACCTTTCGCCTCGAACCGGAGACCGGGCCGGAACCCGTCCCGGGCCGGGATTGATAGAGTGACCCGGCCCGCTTCGACTCGCATCGACGCCGGCCTTCCCGGAGACACTCTTGCAAGCGATTCAGGACTTCCTGCACCTGCTCTTTTCCGTCGAAGGCCTGACCCAGCTCATTCAGTGGGGCGGACTTGCCGGCCTCACCGCGATCATCTTTGCCGAGACCGGCCTGCTGATCGGCTTCTTCCTGCCCGGCGACACGCTCCTGCTGACCGCGGGCCTGCTCTCGGCGGCGACCGGCAAACCCGACCTCGGCATGATGCTCCTCGTGCTCTCGATCGCCGCGATCGTCGGCGACTCGACGGGGTATCTGATCGGCAAGAAGGCCGGCCCGGCGCTCTACAAGCGCCAGGACTCGCGCTTCTTCAAGCAGGCGCATCTGCAGCGCGCCAAGGCGTTCTACGAGCACTGGGGAGGGATCACCATCGTGCTGGCGCGCTTCGTCCCGGTGGTGCGCACCTTCGCGCCCATGGTCGCCGGCATCGCCGGCATGAACTACCGCCGCTTCGTGATCTTCAACGTCTTCGGCGGCATCCTCTGGATCGTCTCGATGACCCTGGTCGGCTACTTCTTCGGCCAGATCCCGTTCGTCCAGAAGCACCTCGAGAAGATCATCCTCGGCGCCCTCCTGGCCCACGTCCTCATCATCCCCGTCGTCGCCACCGTGATGAAGAAGATCCGCCTGCGCAAAGCGAGCTGAAGCGCCCTCGCGTACAATGTTGCGGCGATGCACCCTCCGCCGCAGAGCCCCGTCGCCCCCTCGGAATACCACGCCGAGGTCGCGCGGCTGGTCGATGAGATGCGCGCGCGTTGCCTCTGGTTCCTGCGTCCCGACTACTATCCCGAGACTCCAGACGAGATCGACCGCACACTGCGCGCGATCGAGCGCGCCGGCGATCAGACGGCCTTCCAGCGCGCCCGCGCCCTCCGCCAATGGCACTCACCGACCTCCAGCGCGACATCTGCCGGCTCTTAGCCCGCCGCCGCATCGAGGCCGGCGAGAGCTACCTCGCCGGCGGCTCGACCCTGAACGAGCTTCTCGGGGCGAGTCGGCTCTCACGCGACCTCGATCTCTTCCACGATACCGAGGCGGCCGTCTCGGTGTCGTTCAAGTCCGACGAGGCGCTCCTGCTGAGCGCAGGTTTCGCAGTGGCGACGATTCGAGAGGCTCGAGGCTTCATCGAAGCAGAGCTCAGCCGCGATGGAAGCAGCGCGCGGATCGAATGGTCGCGGGATAGCGCCTTTCGATTCTTCCCATTGGTGGAACATTCCGAGCTCGGCCTCGTCCTTCATCCGTTCGACCTCGCCACCAACAAGGCGCTCGCTCTCGTCGGACGGCTTGAGGTTCGCGACTGGGTGGACGTGATCGAGTGCGACCGTCGCCTGCAGCCCTTCGGCTACCTGGCCTGGGCGGCGAGTGGCAAGGATCCGGGCTTCAGCCCCTCCTTTCTCGTCGACCGGGCGGCGCGACAGGGCCGATACTCCGCCACCGAGGTCGCGGAGCTCGACTTCGCCGGACCGCACCCGGACGCCGCAGAGCTCTCCCGCCGCTGGCACGTGATCCTCGACGAGGCCCGGCGGGTCGTCGAGGTACTCCCAGCCGACGCGGTCGGCTGCTGCGTCCTCGGCGGCGACCTCGAGCTCTGCCGCCTCGACTCGCCCGCCCTCGAAGCTGCCGTCGCTGCCGGCCAGCTCCAGTTTCACCCAGGCCGTATCGGCGGCGCCCTGCCGACTCTCAAGCCCGCCTAGCAGCCGGCGAGAATCCCCCACCTGACCGGTATGACCCGCCTGCCGCGCAGAGCGCTCTCAGGACTTCGGCTGCTGGTGCTGGCCCACCTGACCCTGCACGCCTTTTTCAGTCCGGTCTACGAGGGCCCGGACGAGCCGTTCCATCTGGCCCGGGCGCGTGCGTTCGCGGAGGTCCCATTCGCGGAGGCGCTCGCCGGGGAGGTCGTCGACGCGGACCTCGTGCATTCCCTGCGCGCCTGGCCCTGCGGGCCCGCCATGCACGCGGCCTTCGACTGCCCATCGTTCGGCCGCGAGAAGGCGGCGTTCAACATCGTGGAACCTGCGCGGCGGGCAGGGGGGGACGGCAGCGCCAGCTCCAACTACCAGGCTCATCAGCCGCCCGTCTACTATCTGGCTGCCGCCTCGGTGCTGGGGCTCTTCGCGCCGGCGATCGGAACAGCTCCCGAGTCGCAGATCCTCCTGCTTCGCCTCGCGGCTGTGCTGCTCGTCGGGTGCGTTCTCTGCTTTCCGATCAGAAGGCTCGGCAAAGGGAATGCGCACTTCGAGACCCTCTTGCTGCTGGCTCTGCTGCTGCCTGGGGCCGCGGAGTCGTTGATCCGGGTCAGCAATGATGTCGCCGTTTTCGCCTGGGCGGTCTTGATGGTGGCAGCTCTGAGCCGACGCGACGCAATCAGCACGAAAGAGTTGGCCTTGCTGGCGGCTGTGGGCCCTCTGCTGAAGCTCACGGCGTTCCCAGTCGTCGCCGTGGCCGCGGTTGTCGGCTGGCGGGCGCGCGGCTGGCGGTCCGGTCTCCTCATCGGCGCCTCAGGACTCGCTGTCTTCCCGCTGCAATGGCTGCGCGGCTGGGCCTGGGGCGGGACGCTCGAGGCGAACACGCCGCTCGGCGCGCTGGGATCCTTGTCCGAGATTCTCCTCGGCCTCGTCCACAGCGCGGCGACCTTTCTCAAGACGGCCGTCTGGTTGGGGGGCTGGACCTTCTTCCGTCCCCCGACCTGGGTGTTGGTCGCCAT
>JAGPDF010000073.1:5701-23273 GCA_018057705.1 Thermoanaerobaculia bacterium
CGCAGCCAGGGGCCGGGGCTGCGGCCGCCGAGGAGGCGCGCTTCCTCGCACGACGGCAGGGGAAGGTCGTACGAGTTCACCAGCACGCGGAGATCGGCGCCGTCGTCGAGCACCATGTCGATGAGCTCGCGATAGCAGTCTTCGATCTGCTCCAGGCGCCGCGTCAGCCGCTTCTCGACCATCGCCTCCCCGGCCGACATCCCGGCCCGGAACGGCTGCAGAAGGGCTCCCAGATCGGGGCCGAGGAGATCGTTGCCGCCGGCCGAGAAGAGCAGGGCGTCGACTTCGTAGCGATGCAGGATCTCGTTGAGGAAAGCGCGCTCGCCGCCGGCCATCACGCCGAGGATCTCGTCCTGTGTGCGTTCGAGACGCAGCAGCGACCAGTCGCGCTGCGAGGCGGGTTTGCCCTTGCGGTCGGGCGCGTCGCGGCCGGAACGAGGCTCGTCGAGATGGTCGATGACGTTCTTCTCGTGTGGATAGGAAAACCAGGAGTCACCCTGGCTCACCACCACCGGCCAGTCCGGGTGCTCGCGGATCGAGCGGTCGAAATCTCGCTGCCAGGAGCGTCGATAGGCCATCAGAAATGTCCCCCTCTACCTATCTAGTTGCCTGCCCCCCCTCGAAATGTGACAAATATTCGAGAAAAAAGAAAAAAAGCTTCCGGTAAAGGAAAATGCCGCTCGCGGGTCCCCTGTGGCTGAGCGGGGCGGGGCCGCCGGCGGGAGGGAGAAAAGCCCGCCGGAAGAAGGGGTGCCGGGTCAGATGGTCGGGGATTGAAGGAACGCTGCTACTGCCTGCCGGAACTCGTCCGTCCACACGTGACCGCCGGCAAAGGTCAGGGCTTTCGGGTGGATACCCTTTGCTTGCAACAGTTGCACGTCCGCGCTGAGCTTGTTCTGGTCGTACCACTCATCCTGGTCGCCGTGCGCGATCAGGACCCTCTCGGGGAATGGGCCGTCGTGGCGCGCAAGCTCCGGCGGGATGTCTCCGGCCAGGGCGACGACAACGGGCGGCGGGGCGCCGCCGTGGCCGGCGAGGAGCGCCGCACGCCAGGCCATCGAGGCGCCCTGGGAGAAGCCGAGGAAGGCGAGCGGCACGGTCCAGCCGATCTCGGGTCGGACGGCGTCCAGGATTCTCCTCACGTAGGCGACATTGTCTGCAATCGCCTCCTCACGCAGCTCGCGGGTCATCCAGCCGCGCAGCACCTCGCCGGTCGAACCGGCGTAGAAGGCGTGCAGCGCGTCGACGGCCAGCAGCGCCCAGCTCTGCGCGCCGGGGATGCGCTCGAGCTCGGCCAAGTGGCGGGTGGCATTCTCTCGATAGCCGTGAAAGCCGACCAGCAGCAGGGTCGCAGGCCCCGCCGGAGGCCGGAGCAGAAAACGCCCGTGCGAAGGCGTCGCGATCGTCCGGATCTGTGTTTCGGCCCCCGCCTCCTTTTCCTCACCGCCAACGCCTCCCCCGCTTTCCACATCTCCAGTCACCCTGCCGACTCCTGCCGCGGGAGGCATCAGCCGCGCCTCGTGCCTGCGGCGAGGTCGACGGCGCGCTCGTAGACGATCTCGTCGAGACCCGGGCTTCCCCCGGACTCGTCGATCAGGCGGACGAGGGCACTGCCGACGACCACTCCGTCGGCGAGCTTCGCCACGGCCGCGACCTGCGGCCGGGTCGAGATGCCGAAACCGACCGCGAGAGGCAGCCTGAGCTTCTTGCCGAGCGCCCGGACTTCGCCCGCCAGGGCCGCCGGCAGCTCGCGCTTCTCGCCAGTCACTCCGGTGCGCGAAACGTAGTAGACGAAACCGCTTCCCAGCCGCGCCACCGCTCGTACCCGGTCGCGGGTCGAGGTCGGCGCGAGGAGGAAGATGGCGTCGAGGCCGTGCGCCCGCAGCGCGTCGAGGTACTCGCCCTCGGCCTCCTCCGGCGGCAGATCGACGCACAGGACGCCATCGACGCCCGACGCTGCGGCATGCTCGGCGAAACGCGCGACGCCGTAGGCGTGAATTGGATTGAAGTAGGTGAAGAGGACGACCGGGATGCCGAGCCGCGGCTGCAGGCGGGCCACCAGCGCGAGGATCCCGACCAGGGTCGTGCCCGAGGCGAGAGCGCGCGCCGCCGCGGCCTGATTCACCGGCCCGTCGGCAATCGGATCGCTGAACGGCACTCCGAGCTCGAGGATGTCGGCCCCCGCCGCCGCGAGCGCGATGGCGAGCCGCTCGGTCGCCGCGAGATCGGGATCGCCGGCGGTGATGTAGGGGATGAACGCCGCCCGGCGCTCGCTCTTGGCGCGCGCGAAAGCCTGCGTCAGGGGACGCGCGGCGGCGGCGGCCCGGCGGGCTCCCAGAAGACTCAGGACCTTCATGCCTTCCTCCTCCCTGGCTTCGCTGCAGGTGCCGCCCCGGAAGCCGGATGTCCGGCGTCCCATCCGATGACCGACTCGAGATCCTTGTCGCCGCGTCCGGAGAGGTTCACCAGCAGCACGTGTCGGCGCGACAGCTTCGACGCCCGCTTCATCGCCTCGGCGACCGCGTGGGCGCTCTCGAGCGCCGGCAGGATTCCCTCGGTCCGGGCCAGCCGGTGGAACGCCGCGATCGCCTCCGCGTCGGTCGCGCTGGTGTACTCGACCCGGCCGAGCTGGCGCAGCAACGCGTGCTCCGGTCCGACTGCCGGATAGTCGAGCCCCGCCGAAACCGAATGAGTGGCCGCCACCTGACCGTCCGCATCCTGCAGCACCATCGTGCGCGTGCCGTGCAGCACGCCGAGCGCGCCGCCGTCGCGGGCGAAGCGCGCCGCATGCTCCCCCAGCCCCTTGCCGCGGCCGCCCGCCTCCACCCCGATGAGGCGCACGGTCGGATCCTCGAGAAAGGCCGAAAAGAGACCGATCGCGTTCGAGCCTCCGCCGACGCAGGCGATCGCGGCGTCGGGACCCTTACGCCCGGTGCGCTTCAGGATCTGGCGCTTCGCCTCCTCGCCGATCACGCGATGGAAGTCGCGCACCATGCGCGGAAACGGATCGGGTCCCAGGACGGAGCCCAGGATGTAGTGCGTCGTGCGCACGTTCGTCACCCAGTCGCGCATCGCCTCGTTGATCGCGTCCTTCAGGGTCTTCGACCCGGAAGCGACCGGCACGACCTCGGTGCCGAGGAGCCGCATTCGTTCGACGTTGGGATGCTGGCGACGCATGTCCTCCTCACCCATGTAAACGACGCAGTCGAGGCCGAGCAGAGCCGCGGCGGTCGCGGTCGCGACGCCGTGCTGGCCGGCACCGGTCTCGGCGATCACTCGCTTCTTCTTCATCGCCCGCGCGAGGAGAGCCTGACCGAGAGCGTTGTTGATCTTGTGCGCACCGGTATGCAGGAGGTCTTCGCGCTTGAGAAAGATGCGTGCCCCGCCGAGCTCGGTCGACAGGCGCTCGGCGAAGGTGAGCGGCGTCGGACGGCCGACGTAATTGTGCAGCAGCTCGTCCAGCTCCTCGCGAAAGCGCCGGTCGCGCGACAGCCTGTCGTAAGCGCGCGCCAACTCCTCGAGCGGCGCCATCAGGGTCTCGGGCGCAAATCGCCCACCGAACGGCCCGAACCGGCCGCGCTCGTCGGGTCCCGTCGACATTCTCTTCCTAAGTCCGGCCACGTTTGAGCTCCTCGAACAGCATCTTCATTCTCCGCGGATCCTTGACGCCCGGGCTGACCTCCACTCCCGAATTGACGTCGACCCCATCTGCGGCGCTCTCGGTGAGCGCCCGCCGCACGTTCTCGGGCGAGATACCGCCCGCGATGATCATCGGCTTCGGCGACCGCACCTCGCGCAGCCCCCGCCAGTCCCAGGTGATGCCGGTGCCGCCGAAGAGCTTGGCGCTCGGTGTGTCGACGAGGAAGCCCCAGACGTGCGGGTGCCGCGCGATATGCACCGGCGTCACCGGGAGGCTGCGGAAGACCTTGATCGCCCGCTTGCCGAGGACCGCCACCTCATCGGGCCACTCGTCGCCGTGCAGCTGCGCGAAGTCGAGGCCGATCGTATCCATGATCGCCATGAGCTCGCGGCTGGGGGTATTCACGAAGACGCCGACCGTGCGCACCTGGCCGCGCACCGCATCGGCGATTTCCCGCGCCTTGCCGAGCGAGAGGCTGCGAGGACTGCGTGGAAACAGATTGAGCCCCAGGAAGTCGGCGCCGAGCGCCGCGGCGATCATGGCGTCGTGGACGCGCGTGATGCCGCAGATCTTGACCAGCGGTCTCATGCGAAGAGCTCCGCGAGCTTCTCCGCCGGATTCCCGCCGAGAAGGAGGCTCTCGCCGACGAGGAAGGCGTCGAAGCCGGCGGCGCGCAGCCGCTCGACGTCGGAGCGCTTCGCGATGCCGCTCTCCGCGACGGCGAGCGCCAGCGGCGGCAGCTTCGGGCGCATGCCGATCGAATGCTCGAGATCGACCTCGAATGTGCGCAGGTCGCGGTTGTTCACTCCGATCATCTCCCACTCGGCTCCGGCGAGCAGGTCGAGATCGGACAGGTCGTGGGTCTCGACGAGCGGAGCGAGGCCGCGCTCGCGCGACGCCGCCGCCCAACCGGCGAGCTCGACGGCCGAATAGAGCGCGGCGACGAGCAGGATGGCGTCGGCCCCGGCCTCGACCGCCCAGTCGAGCTGGCGGAGGTCGACCACGAACTCCTTGGCGATCGCCGGCAGACCGCAGGCGGCCTTGCAGGCGGCGAGCAGCTCGTAGCTGCCGAAGAAGTAATCCGGCTCGACCACCACCGAGAGAGCCGCCGCCCCCGCCGCGGCGTAGGCCGCGGCCTGGGCCACCGGGTCGAACCGGCCGGCGAGCGAGCCGAGGCGAGGCGAGCCCATCTTCACCTCGGCGATGACTGCCCTACCGCGCCGTGCAGCCAGCGCCGACACGAACGGATTGTCGGGCGCGCCAGAAAGCGAAAAGCTTCCGGTAAATGAAGGTGGCGTCCGGTGCACAGGGGAGACTCCCAGGCGCTGGCGGCGGCTGGCGACGATGCGTTGCAGGATGTCGGCGGGCGGCACTGGGTTGTTTTTCCTTTACTGGAAGCTTTTCAGCGCCAGAAGTTTCGCATGCGCCGCGCCGGAGACAAGCACGGCCCTCGCCATCTCGACACCCTCGGCAATCGAGGCGGCCCTCCCGCCCACATAGAGCGCCGCGCCGGCGTTCAGGGCGACGATATCGGTGAGCGCGCCGGTCTCGCCCTCCAGCAACTCCAGCAGCCGGGTCGCGTTCTCCTCCGGAGCGCCTCCGGCGAGGGCTTCGGGCGCAGCGCGCCGGACTCCGGCCGATTCCGGAGTGAGCTCATACGTCTCGACCTCCCCTTGCCGCACTTCGGCGACGTGGGTGAGGGTCGTGGTGGTGATCTCGTCGAGGCCGTCGTCGCCGTGCACGACGAGCGCGTGCTCGCATCCCAGCGCCGCGAGGACCCGCGCCACCGGCTCGACGCGGTCACGGGCGTAGACCCCGATCAGCTGCCGGCGCGCCGCCGCAGGGTTGGTGAGTGGCCCGAGGAGGTTGAAGATCGTCCGCACGCCGAGCGCCCGCCGCACCGGCACGACGGCCCGGGTCGCGGGATGGTGCGTCGGAGCGAACAGGAACGCGATTCCGATCTCCTCGAGCTGGCGCCCGGAGGTCGCGGGCGCAACCTCGACCGGCAACCCCAGCGCGACGAGGAGATCCGCGCTCCCGGAGCGCGACGAGACCGCGCGGTTGCCGTGCTTGGCGACGGTCGCTCCCGCCGCCGCCGCGACGAACGCCGCCGCGGTCGAGATGTTGAACGTTCCGCGGCCGTCGCCACCGGTGCCGCAGGTGTCGATCACCTCGGCGATGGCGTGGGGTACGCCTCGCACCCGGGCCCGCATCGCCTCCACCGCGCCGGCGATCTCGTCCGTGGTCTCCCCTTTCATCGCCAGGGCGACGAGCAGCGCGGCGATCTGGCTCTCGGCGAGCTCGCCGTCCATGATCCGCCCGAAGAGCGCCGCGACCTCCTCGCGCCGCAGATCCTCGCGGTCGAGCAGGCGCTGGAGCAGGTGCGCCGGTTCGCTCATTCGGCGACCGCCACCGGCAGCCCGCAGCGGGCGAGGAAGTTGGTGACGATCCGCGGCCCCGCGACCGTCAGGACCGACTCGGGGTGGAACTGGACGCCCCAATAGGGCAGTTCCCGGTGCCGTAAAGCCATGACGATTCCGTCGTCGCTCCAGGCGATCGCCTCGAGCTCGGGCGGCAGGGTCGCTTCGCGCACCTCGAGCGAGTGGTAGCGCGTCGCTTCGAACGGGTTCGGGACGCCGGCGAAGATTCCCTCGCCCGAGTGCCGCACCGCCGAGGTCTTGCCGTGCATCAGCACCGGTGCGCGATCGACCGTGGCGCCGAACGACTCCCCCAGCGCCTGATGCCCGAGGCAGACGCCGAAAATCGGCAGGTCCGGGCGCCGCGCGAGCAGCGGGACGCAGACGCCGGACTCCCCGGGCCGGCCGGGGCCGGGAGAGAGCAGGATCCCGGCCGGGCGCATCGCCAGGAGCTCGTCGACCGTCGCGGCATCGTTCCGGACCACGACCGGCTCGGCTCCGGCGACCGCCAGCAGCTGCACCAGGTTGTAGGTGAACGAGTCGTAGTTGTCGATCACCAGGATCATCGTTCCAGCTCCTCGGCGAGGGCGACCGCAGCGAGAAGCGCCGCGGCCTTGTTCTCGGTCTCCTGCTCCTCCCGCCCCGGGTCGGAATCGGCGACGATGCCGGCGCCGGCAGTCACCGAGACCTCCGAACTGCCGGAGCCATCGTTCGACTTTCTGGCGACGAGCGTGCGGATCGTAATGCAGGTGTCGAGGTCGCCGGAAAAAGAGAGGTAGCCGGTGGCTCCGGCATAGAGTCCGCGCGACTCCGGCTCGAGCCGGTCGAGGATCTCGATCGCGCGGATCTTCGGCGCGCCCGAGACCGTCCCGGCGGGGAAAGCCGCCAGGAGCGCGTCGAGAGCGGACTTGCCCGGGGCGAGCTCCGCTTCGACGCTCGAAACCAGGTGAAGAACGTGCGAGTACTGTTCGACCTCGAGGAAGCTCTCGACCGAGACACTCCCCGGTGTCGCCACACGCCCCAGGTCGTTTCTCCCGAGGTCGACCAGCATCACGTGCTCGGCGCGCTCCTTCGGGTCGGCAAGGAGCTCCGCGGCGAGGGCGCGGTCAGCCTCGGCATCCGCACCGCGGCGCCGGGTGCCGGCGATCGGGCGGGTCACCAGCCGGTCGCCGGTCTTCTTGACGAGCATCTCCGGAGAGGCGCCGATGAGGGCGACCTCCGGGAACTCGAGCAGCACCATGTAGGGGCTCGGGTTCACCCGCCGCAGCGCGCGGTAGAGCGCCTCGGGCGTGGCTTCGGAAGCGAGTCGGAAGTGTCGCGCCAGGACGACCTGGAAGATGTCCCCGGCCAGAATGTGCTCCTTCGCGAGGGTCACCGCGCGCTGGAAGTCCGGCCCCGAGAGACTCGTCTCGGGAGCGCGGTCGAGGACCGGCCGCTCCTCCGGCAGCCGGATTGCGCGCACCCGGACATCGCGCGCCAGCGCGCCTTCGAGGCGGTCGAGGGCGCGTTCGGCCTCCGCCGCCGTCGTCTCGCCCTCGATCTCGTTGGCGACGAGCAGCAGTCGCTGCTGGGCATGGTCGAAAGCGATGACTTCGTCGAACCGCCCGAGGATCGCGACCGGCAGCCCCCAGGGATCGGGCGGCCGCGAAGGAATCCGCTCGACGAGCCGCACCAGATCGAAGCCGAACGTGCCGACGAAACCGCCGGCGAAAGGGACCGGCAGCTCGGGCGTCGAGTAGCCTTCGACGACCGCCCGGAGCGCGGCGAGCGGCGGTCCAGGGAGATCGCTCCTCCGGCCGTCGCGCTCCACCTCCAGGCGATCCGGATAGAGGCGATAGATCTCGCGCGGCGCGGCGCCGAGAAAGCTGAAGCGCGCCACCTGTTCGCCGCCGGTGACGCTCTCGAAGAGAAAGCGCACCGGCGAGAGCGCCTTGAGGCGCTGATAGACCGCGAGCGGCGTCACCGTCTCGGCCAGCAGCTCACGCAGGTGCGGAGTCACTCTCTTCATCTTGCCTTCTTTTCTGACGACCCTGGCCGCGGTGGCTCGCGCCGCTCGGCTTGCGTCGTTGCGGACGCAGCGCTGCTTCTCGGTAAAGGGAGGCTGTTGTCCACCGCGGGACTCGCTCGTCCCTGGTGGCGCGCGGAGAGCTCGCGGGCGAGGTCCAGCGTCGTCACGCCGTTCGCGCGCAGCAGCACGAGGAGGTGAAAGAGCAGATCGCTCGCCTCTTCGACCAGCCGTTGCTTCTGTTCGCGCCCTGAGCCTCGCGCCTCCGGCGCGGGGAGCTGCGTCCGGGAAGGCAGCGAGTCTGCCGGATGCAACGCCTCCCCTTTACCGGTCCTTTCGCCTTCCGGATCGCGAGCGTGGTGCGATGCGAGCGCGGCGATGACGACCTCGGTCGCCTCCTCGCCGACCTTCTGCGCCATGCGCTCGATGCCTTCGGCGAAGAGTCGCGCCGTGTAGCTCGCTTCCGGGTCGGCGCTGGCGCGAGCCGCGATGATGCGTTCGAGTGCTCCGAGGTCGAGACCCGCGCCCACTTCTCCGGCGGAGAAATCGGCATCGAAGCAGCTGGTGGCGCCGGTGTGGCAGGCGGGCCCTGCAGGAATCACCCGCAGGAGCAGGCTGTCGCCGTCGCAGTCGCGCTCGATCGAGACGAGCCGCAGGACGTTCCCGGAGGTCTCGCCCTTGCGCCAGAGGGCTCGTCGGCTGCGGCTCCAGAAATGCGCTTCGCCGGTCGCAAGAGTCATCGCTACGGCATCGGCGTTCGCCCAGGCGAGCATCAGGACGCGGCCGCTGAAGGCGTCCTGCGCGACCACAGGCAGGAGGCCTGCAGCGTCGTAGCGCAGGACTGCGGGGTCGAACTCTGCCAACGAAGACTCAGCGCTCACGAGACCCCCCTTACTGGAAACCCTTGTGCTGCAAGGTAGCGCTTCAACCCGGACACCGAAATCTCCTCGCGATGAAAGAGGCCGGCGGCGAGAACGGCGGCGGCGCCGGCGCCGAGCGCGGCGGCGAAGTCCTCCACCCGGCCGGCACCGCCCGAGGCGATGATCGGGATGTTCACCCGGGCGGCGGCCGCCGCAAGGAGATCGCAGTCGAAGCCGTCGCCCGTGCCGTCCCGGTCGATACTGGTCAGCAGGAGCTCACCGGCGCCGCGCTCGATCCCCTCGGCGATCCAGTCGAGCGCGTCGAGACCGGTCCGCTGACGGCCGCCCCGCGTGACGACCTCCCAACCGTCCCCGCCCTGCGCCGGCGTCCTGCGGCGCGCGTCGACGGAGAGCACGACGCACTGGCGGCCGTAGCGCTCGGCGAGCTCGGTCAGAAGGCCGGGACGCGCCACCGCTGCCGAGTTGACCGCCACCTTGTCGGCGCCGGCCGCGAGCAGATCGCGCGCATCGTCGAGGCTGCGCACTCCGCCGCCGACGGTGAGCGGAATGAAGACGCTGGCGGCGACCTCCTCGATCCAGGCGAGCGCCGGCCCGCGGCGCTCGTGCGAGGCGGCGACGTCGAGGAAGACAATCTCGTCGGCCCCCGCCGGCCCTTCGAGGCAGTAGCGCTGCGCCATTTCAGCGGGCGAACCCAGAACGGCCAGGTCCGCGAACCGCACCCCCTTCACCACCTTGCCGTCCGCGACATCGAGGCAGGGGATCACCCGGCAGGCAAGCGCCGTGGCTCCGGCGCCGCCGGCGGCACCGGCGAGCGGCGATGCCGCCGTGTTCATGCCGGCACCTCTGCCATCGAAGCGCGCAGCGCCTCGATGGCAGAGGGCAGATCGAGCCTGCCCTCGTAGAACGCCCGGCCGACGATGACTCCCGAGAGCTCGGGATGCGCAGCGGCAGCGACGATATCGCCCGCTCCGGAAACGCCTCCCGAGACGATTGCCCTCACCCCGAGAGCGCGCGCCACGCTGACCGCAAGGTCGAGATTCGGACCGTTCAGCATCCCGTCGCGGGCAATGTCCGTGACGAGCGCTTCGAGAAAAAGTCCGGTAAAGGGAAGAAGCTGCTTCAGCACCTCGTCGAGGCCCAGCGCGGTGCCCTCACGCCAGCCGGCTGCGCGAAGCTCGTCGCCGGCGAACTCGAGAGCGGGAACGATTCGACCGGGAGACTGTGCTGCCGCGCGCCCGAAGCCTGCGGGGTCGCGCACCACCATCGATCCGGCGATGACGCGATCGAACCCGCTCTCGAGAGCGGCGCGCAGCAACTCGGCGGTCCGCAAGCCACCCCCTAGCTGAAGCTTTTCGCGCTTCGCCGCCCGCGCCAGTTTCGCCAACGCACCCACTTGTCGTGGCTCTCCGAAAGCAGCGTCGAGGTCGACGATGTGCACACGCTCGGCGCCGGCTTCCTGAAAACGCGCCAGCACTTCGAGCGGGTCGGCGGCGTAGACCGTCGCTTCGGCGTCGCGCCCCTGCGCCAGGCGGACGACCTCGCCGCGCCGCAGATCGATCGAAGGTATCAGTTGCATGCGCCGTCTCCCCCGGAGAGCGCCAGGAAGTTGCGCAGCACCCGCAAACCCGCCTCGCCGCTCTTTTCGGGATGGAACTGGGTGCCGCAGATGCGGTCCCGCGCCGAGACGGCTGCGAACCTTCTGCCGTGCAGCGCGGTCGCCACGGTCTCGGTGTCCGGCTTTCCGGGGGCGCCGTCGCCTGCGTCGGCGTCGGGCGCGAAGCTGTGCACGAAGTAGACGTAGGCGTCGCTTTCGAGGCCATCGAGCAGCGGATGCGGCGAGTGCGTTTCGAGCCGGTTCCAACCGATGTGCGGCAGGGAGACGGTCGCCGGAAGCTCGGTAATCCGGCCGGCGAGCAGGGCGAGCCCGCCGGTGGCACCGAACTCGTCGCTGCCCTCGAAGAGCAGCTGGTAGCCGACGCAGATCCCGAGAAGATGAGCGCCCCCCGCGAGCGCCGCGCGCAGCGCCTCCTCGAGCGCGCCCCGAAGGCGCTCGCGGGGCGGACGGAAGGCACCCACACCGGGCAGCACGATACGGCGCGCCACGCGCACGGCGGCGGGATCCGCAGAGACGATCGGCCGCGCACCGGCCGCCGTGAGCGCGCGCGCCACGTTGCCGAGATTGCCGACGCCGAGGTCGAGGATCAGGGGTTCGGCGCTCATCGGGCGAGCGTCCCTTTGGTACTCGGGATCTCCGCGGTCGACCCGGCGCCTTCGCGCAGGGCCACCGCCTGCCGCAGAGCCACCGCCACCGCCTTGAAGCAGGCCTCGGCGACATGGTGCGGATTGCGCCCGGCCACAACGGTCAGGTGGAGCGTCAGACGCCCGCGATCGGCGAGCGCCTGGAAGAAGTCGGCGACCAGGGTGAGCGGGAACTCGCGCGTCACCCAGGCCTGCTCGAGCTCCGGCGGCAGGGTCCAGACGAAGTAGCCGCGGCCGGAGAGATCGATCACGGCCCGCGCCAGCGCCTCGTCGAGCGGCGCGTAGGCGTGCGCGAAACGCACCACGCCTCGGCGCTCGCCGAGCGCCCCGGCGAGCGCCTCGCCCAACACGAGCCCGGTGTCCTCCACCGTGTGATGCAGGTCGACCGAAGTATCACCCAGCGCCGCCAGCCGCAGACCGATTCCGGAATGCGTCGCGAGCGCCTCGAGCATGTGACCGAGAAAGCCGTTCGGAACGGTGATCGAGGTCGCTGTTCCTGACTCGAGATCCAATTCGACTTCGATTCGGGTTTCCTTCGTCTGGCGCTGGACGCTAGCTCGTCTCATCGCGGCTCCTGAAGCGAAAGGCTTCCAGTAAACGAAAAGTGACCGTTCAGCGCTCGTGCCGTGGCCCGGAGGGCCGCGCCGGTTCCGACGGAGAATCGCAGGCATCCTTCGAGGCCGGGTCCGGCGGAAACGTCGCGCACTCGAATCCCGCGCTCTGCGAGCGACCCCTTTACCAGCAGGCTTCTCTCTTTGCTGTTTCTCACCAACAGAAAATTCGCTTCGGAAGCGAAGACTTCCTCTTGGCTCGCCGCGAGCAGCGCGCGCCACTGCGCGCGCCGCGCGACGAGCAGGCGGACGCGACGCTCGACGAGCGCGGCGTTGTCGAGCGCCAGCTCGCCGGCGATGGCGCCGGCCTGGCCGAGGTTGTAGGGCAGCTTCACCTTGACGATCTCGCTCACCAGGTCCGGCGCGCCGAGAAGGTAGCCGAGGCGGAGGCCCGCGAGCGACCAGGCCTTGGAGAAGGTGCGGAAGATCACCAGGTTCGGATGCCGGGCGAGGAGTGGCCGGTAGTCGAAGCGGCAGAACTCGCCGTAGGCGTTGTCGAGCAGCAGCGGCGCGTCGGCATCCGCGAGCTTCGCCGCCCAGCGCGCGATCGTCGCCGGGGGGATCGCCTCGCCGGTCGGGTTGTTCGGCGAGGCGACGAGGACCGTCCGGCGCGGATCGCGGTCGATCTCGAGCTCGAGCTCGTCGGTCGGCAGCGCGAGGTCGGCGCGCGGTCCGATCGCCCGGTAGCGCGCGCCCGACTGGAGCGCGAAGACCGGATAGAGCCCGAAGCTCGGCGCGAGACCGAGAATCTCCCGCCCGGGACCGCCGACCGCGGCCATCGTCGCCGCGAGCAGCTCGTTCGAGCCGTTGCCGGCGAGCACGCCTTCGGGCATCCAGTCGTGGGCCGCAGCCAAACGCTCGCGCAGCCGCGCGGCATGAAAGTCCGGATAGCGCGCCCACTCGCGATCGAGCAGACGACGGGCGACCTCCTCCTTGATGCGCCGCGGCAGCTCCCACGGCACCTCGTTCTGGTCGAGCTTGAAGCGGCAGGGCGAGAGGTCGAGGGTATAGGCGCCGAGCGCCTGCACCTCGGGGCGCACGTAACGACTCATGCCCCACCTCGCCGAGCGGCGGCAGCGGCCGCGTGCGCCGGCAGCCCTTCGGCCTCGGCGAGAGCTGCCGCAGCCTTCGCGAAGCGCTCCGCCGCCGCCGGTTCGTGAACTTCGATGCGGTGGGTCCGGCGGCGAAAGCTCTCGACCGAGAGACCGGAGGCGAAGCGCGCCGTACCGCACGTCGGCAGGACGTGACTCGGGCCCGCGACATAGTCGCCGAAGACCTCGGGCGTGCGCGCGCCGACGAAGACCGCCCCGGCGCTCCCGAAGCGCGGCGCTGCCGCCTCGACCTCCGCCCCGACGAGCTGCAGGTGCTCCGGCGCGATCTCGCTGGCGAGCGCCACCGCGGCGGCGAGGTCGGCGACCAGCAGCGCGCCACCGTAGCCGCGCAGCGCGGCGAGAGCCGTGTCCGCCGTCGCGAGCGCCGGCAGCTGGCGCTCGACTGCCGACGCCACGCGCACCGCCAACCGGCGCGAAGTCGTCACGAGAAGCGCCGCGGCGCGCGGATCGTGCTCGGCCTGCGCCAGGAGATCGGCGGCGATCCACTCCGCATCGGCCTCTTCCCCGGCCACGATGACGACCTCGGAGGGGCCCATCAAGCCGTCGATGGCGACGACGCCTGCGACCTGCCGCTTCGCCGCGGTCACCCAGGCGTTGCCCGGACCCGCGATGGCGTCGACCCGTCGCACCGACTCGGTGCCGTAGGCCAGCGCCGCGACGGCATGCGCTCCGCCGACGCCCCAGATCTCGTCGACTCCGAGCCGCGCCAGCGTATAGCGCAGGACCGGCTGCGCGAGGTAGGTCCGTGCGGGCGTCGCGACCACGATCTCCGAGACCCCGGCGACCTGGGCCGGTACAGCCGTCATGATTGCGGTCGAGGGGTAGCTCGCCCGCCCTCCGGGCACGTAGAGACCGACGCGAGCGAGTGGCTGCACGACCTCCGCGAGGGTCACCCCCGCGCACTCGACGCTGAAACCGTCGCCCGCAGCCCGGAGCTGTGCGCGATGGAAGTGCCCGACGTTCTCGATCGCCAGCTCGACCGCGTCCTGGACCGCCGGCGTGACATTGCGCCAGCCGCCGTCCCCGGGGAGCGGTGCGAGCCGCAGGTCGGCCATCGTGCTGGCGGCAGCGCAGCCATCATGGGCGCGCGCCGCATCGAGCAACGCCGCGTCGCCGCCCTTGCGAATGGCGGCGACGATGCGGCGCGCCGTCTTCTCCACCCGGGTATCGAGAACGGTCGCCAGGCGCAGGGCGATGCGCCGCCGGAGCCGAAGTCCCGCTGGCCGGTCGGAGTGCACGATGCGCAGGGCTTTCATGCCGCGACTCCCGCCCGTTCCAGACGGCCCAGGAGGCCGGTGAGCTCGGCGCGCCGCATCTGCCATGCGGCACGATGGACCACGAAGCAGGGGGCGATCTCGCGCACCGGCTCGATCTCCGCGAGGCCGTGCGCCCGGAGCGTCGAGCCGCTCTGCACGATGTCGAGGATGAAGTCGGCGAGGCCCACCAGCGGCGCGAGCTCGATCGAGCCCGAGAGCTCGAGAATCTCGGCGCTCCAGGGCTGGCGCTCGAGAAAGCGCTCCGCCGTGCGGGGATACTTGGTGGCGAGCCTCACCTGCTCCCCGGCACCCGGCAGCGCTCGCCCCGCGCGGCCGATGAGCGACAGACGGCTGCGCCCCCCGGCGAGCTCGAGCGGTACGAGCAGGTCGCCATCGACCTCGTCGAGCACGTCGCGGCCGACGATGCCGCAGTCTGCGACCCCGCGCCCAACGTAGAGCGGCAGGTCGCGGTCCTTGAGCAGCAGGACTTCGAGGCCGAGCTCCGGAAAGACGTGCCAGAGCCGGCGCGAATCGCGCGCCGCCGCACTGTCGAGTCCGGAGAGATCGAGACCGCCGGCCGCGAAGGCCGCGAGCGCGGTTTCGAGGTTGCGGCCCTTGGGTAGCGCGAGGCGGATCAAGAGAGCTCCTCCTGAATTCTGGGCTCGGTCAACGCATCGAGTCGGATCGAGAATCCGACCGCGGCGACTTCGGCCCCGAGCTTGCGAAAGAGGGCGTCGTAGCGCCCGCCGCTCGCCACCGGCCGGGCACGCCCAGGGAGGTAGGCACGCAGCACCAGGCCATCGTAGTAGGACCGGAAATCGCGACCACCCGACTCTCCGGTCGCGGCGGCGATGGCGAGTGTCGAGAAGTCGGCGAACTCCGCCAGATCGATCGTGACCGCGACCGTGGGTTCGAGGCGCGCCAACTCCCGCCGCAGTTCCTCCAGCCTGGCGAGGGCGGCCGCACCGCGCACCCCGAGCGCCTCGCCCGCGCGCGGTGAGCCCTGGTCGAGGATCTCGCCGATCGCTGTCTGCACGGCGACTGCGCCGGCCGCGGCGGCCCCGCCCGATGCTGTGCCGGCGGTCGGGCTCGAGGCTCCCAGGCGCGCGGCGCCACGCTCCCGGCGCGCGACCGCCCGCGCGAGCTCTGGAGCCCGCTCGCGACCGACCGCCGCCACGAGAAGATCGTCGAGCACCCCGGCGAAGCCGAGCACGAGGTGGGCGCGCCCGCCGGTCGCCAGCGCCAGAAGACGGGCGCAGGCGAGCGCCGCCTCGCGCTCGAGCGCCGGCCCCTCCCCCTCGCTCCCGAGCAGCTCGCCGCCGATCTGATGCTGCTCGACCTCGCTCTGCGCGCCGCGCTCCGGGCAGCGCACGACGTCACCGCGATAGAACAGCTTGAGCGGCAGCTCGAGCGCCGCGAGGTGCGGCGCGAGGAGTCGGGCGAGCATCGGTGTGAAGTCCGACCGCAAGGCGAGCAGCTCGCCGTCGCGGTCGGCGAAACGGTAGAGCTCGGCACGCGCCGCAGGAGCAAGGAGCGGCTCATAGGGCGCGAAGTAGTCGACCATCGGCAGCACCGCTTCACGGAAGCCACGCGCCTCGAGCTCCGCGGAGAGCTCCGCCTCGAGCTTTCGCAGTCGCGCTGCCGACCCGAAGAGCAGCGCCTGGACTCCCGCCGGCAAGGTCGCCCTGAGCTTCACGCGCGCCCCGCTTCGAGCCCCAGCACCTGGCGCGCCAGCTCCGCCGGCAGGTCGTACCCGGTCATCGAACGGAACTGCGGAATCGCCTGAAAGAGCAGAACCTCGCGCCCGTCGATGGCCGTGAAGCCACGCCGCCGGGCCTCGGCGACCAGCGGCGTCGGGCTCTCGCCGTAAACCAGGTCGATGACGACGGCGCCCGCCGCGAGGCGCGCCACCGGCAGCGGCAGCTCGTCGCCGTCGCGCCGCCCGAGCGGCGTAGCGTGCACGTACACTTCAAAATCGTCCGCGGATCCGGCCGCGCCGTGCGAGCTCCCGAGGTCGGAGAGCGGCACGAACGGCAGCCCGAGCGCCCGTGCGGCCGCCATGCCGCGCTCGGGTCCACGATTCGCCAGCACGACCTTGGCGCCGGCGACGGCAAGTCCGAGCGCCGCCGCCCGGCCGGCGCCACCGCAGCCGACGACCGCGATCCTCCGGCCTCGCGGTTCGACGCCGCGCGCCCGCAGCGCTTCGACGACGCCTTCGGCATCGGTCGACTCCCCCTCCCAGACACCGCGTCGCGGTGTCAGGGTGTTGACCGCCTGGAGGCGTTCGGTGAGCGGGCTCGTCGCTCCGGCGACCGTGAAGGCGACCTCCTTGTGCGGCGTGGTGATCGACAGCCCCCCCAACGTGAGGCCAAGGCCGGCGATCGCCTCGCTCTCGACGATCTCGAGCCAGAAGTCGCCGAACTGCTCGACGTCGAACGGGACGTAGAGCGCCGGAATGCCCAGCGCCCGATAGGCCGCGTTGTGCAGACGCGGCGACAGCGACTTGAGCGCCGGCCGGCCCACCAACCCGAAGAGATGGCGGATTCGCGGCAGCTCCGGGAAGCCATAGTCGCGGCGCAACTGTTCCACCGACGGCTGGCCTGGCGCCGCGGCACGCGCGCCCGCCGAGCCGTAGATCACCGGAGCGCCCAGATGCGGCGCCAGGATTCGCGTCCAGAAACCGCCCTCGCCGCTCGCGAAGGCGACGACGTCCCGGCGCGGCGAGCCGGCGAGCAGCTGCAGCGGAGCGAGCTCGTCGCCGGCGGAGGCGGCCGCCGGCACCAGCTTGTAGAGCGCCGCGGGCACCGAGGACAGATGCGCGAGTCGCGACTGGAGTGCCGCGAGGGCGATCGGCGCGCCATGCCACGACACCACTCGTCGCGCGGCGGGAATCCGTGCCAGCAGCTCCGGCACCAGGTCGCGCTCGCCTTCGAGATCGACGCGATCGTAGCGCGGCCCGGCCTCGCCGATCCGCCGCAGCCGCGATTCGCGCGAGCCTTCGAAAGCGCCGCCTTCGAAGCCGCTGCGCAGGGTATAGAGAAGCTGCCCGGGGAAATGAGCGCGCAGCCAGTCCGGGTCGAGATCGCCGACCAGGTCGGCGCGCACCTCGAGCCAGTCGGCGCTTCTGCCGAGAGCTTCGAGATCACGGCCGTCCGCGGCCGGGGGTTCGGCGAGCGACGCGACGAGCAGCGCACGATCGACGCGCTGTCCCCGCTCCCCGCGCTCCTTTGTCTCCATAAAGCCAAAAACCTCCTCCCGGGTACCCGGAAGGAGGTCAGCGGAGGAGGTGCAGGTTCTCGGCTGGTCGTCCCGGGCCCGATGGGCCGGGACAAGACGCCCCGGCCTACCTAATGCGCGTGATGATGAGCAGAGCTGCGCCAGCAGCTGGAGG
>JAGPDF010000074.1 GCA_018057705.1 Thermoanaerobaculia bacterium
CCGGCGGACGAGCTCGTCGAGCTGGCGGGCGATGCGCTCCGGATCGTGGATCTCGCGGACGATCCGGGCGCCGATCGCGGCGCGCGCGCTCGCCGCCACCGGATTCGCGATCAGGCCGTGCAGGGTCGTGACCCAGCTGGCGGCGTCCTCCGGAATCGCGACGCAGCGGGCGAGAGCCGGGTCGAGCCCCTCCGCTGCGGCAGGAGTCGCCACCGCCGGGATGCCCGCCGCCAGCGCTTCGAGGAGCTTGATCGGCGTACCCGAGCCGGCGAAGAGCGGCGCCAGGGCGATGTCCGCTCCGGCGAGGAGCGCCGGGAGGTCCGGCGGATCGGCCACCAGCCGGCCGCCCAGCGCCCGAACCCGGCGGGCGAGCCCGCGCCGGGGCCGCGCACCGGCGACCAGGAGGTGGGCGCGGGGGTACTTGCGTACCACCTCCGGCCAGACCTCGCCCAAAAACCAGTCGATGCCGCGGGCCGTCGGAAAGTAGCCCAGGTTGCCGGTGATGGCGAGCTCGGCCTCACCGGCCGGCCTTGCGACGCGCGCCTTTCCCGGCCCCGCAGCTCCCGAGAGCGCCAGCGGCACCACCGCCAGGCGCGCTGCGAGCGACTCCGGAAGGAGGGCCGCGAGGTGCCGCCGGTCGCGCTCCGAGACCACCAGCGCCGCCGTGCTCGCGGCGATCATCCGGCGCTCGTCCGCCGCCAGGCGGCGGGCTTCGAAGCGGAGCAACGGCCGCATCCAGAAACGGTCGCGCGCCGCCCGGCGTTCGAGATTGAGCGACAGGCTGTCCACCAGGTCGAGCACCCAGGGGGTCTCGCCGAGCGCCTCGGTCACGCCGGCCAGCCGCACCAACTGCAGGAGAACGCGATCGAATCGGGGCGCAAGCTCCCGCAGTCGCCGCCGGAGCTCCCCGGAGGCGACCAGCCCGCTCTCGAGCGAGTGCGGTCCGAAGACCGCCGCGCCGAGGCCGGCGACCGCCGCCCGGCGCGAGTGCCGAAACGTCTCGATGGCGAAGTGCGGCGCGCCCGCCAGCGACAGCGGCGGGCCCGGCACCCGCGACCCCTCCCGCTCCGGCACCAGGAGCGTCACGTCGTGGTGCTCTGCAAGGCCTGTGGCGAGCTGCAGCAGGCGCAGCTGATAGCCCTTGCGCGTCGGCCACGGCCAGGCCGTCGAGACCAGCAGGATCTTCATTGGCGGACCGCTCCGGCGGGGCGTTCGGCGAGCTGCGCCACGAGCGCCACGAAGCCGGCGGCAAAGCGCTCGGGCGCGTGGTCGCTCGCCAGACGGGCGCGGCCGCCCGCGATCAGGCGCCCGGCCAGGCCCCCGTCCGTCGCCAGCCGTGCGATCGCCTGGGCGTAGTCGGGGCCGCTCCTCGCGAGCAGGAGCTCGCGGCCGTCGGCGGCATCGAGCCCCGACGCCGCCTCGGGGCTCGCTACCATGACCACGCCGCGCGCCCAGGCTTCGAGCACCCGCATCCGGACGCCCGAGGCGATGTCCAATGGCAGCACGAGGATGGCGCCCGGTGCGAAGGCCTCGGCGCTCGTCGCCGGCGAGCGGTGCACGAGGACGCCCGGGTGGTCCGGGTGACCGACTCCGCTGGCGCCAGAGGAGCCGCCAGGGCCGGCAGATCCAGCGAACCAGTGCAGCGCGGCGGTCGGGCTCGCGGCGCGGACCCGCGGCCAGATCTCGTTCACGAAACGCAGCTCGCCCCGCCGGTTCGGCTCCCAACCGGCGCTGCCGAAGAGCACCAGGGCGGGAGACCCGGCGAGGCGCTGCCCGGCGGCGTCGAGCCGGCCGGGGAAAGGCGGCGGCAATACCTGAATATTGGCGTGAATACGGGCGTGGATGTGGGATTGGATGCGGGCGTCAATCCGCTCGGAGCCCTGAGCCGGCCCAGCCAGAGCGCGGAGGCGCTCGCCATCCGCCGCGGAGAGCGCGATCGTCGCCGCGGCGGCGCCCACCGCCGCGCGCTCCGCACGTGCCAGGCGGGCCGCCTCGCGCAGCAGCAGCGCGCGCACGACGCCGCGGCTCGCCTCGCCGAGCTGTCGCCAGAGATCGCTCTCGACATTCTGGGCGCGCAGGATCCGGGGAACCGGTCGCGCGCCGGGGAGATCGGATGACCGCTCGGCCGCCGCGCTCTGCGCGAAGGCCTGGAGCTGCTCGGCCACGACTGCATCGAAGTGGATGCCACCGGCACGGGCGGATTCGCGCAGCTCCCGTTCCACGGCTCGCAGGACCGTCGGGCGATCGTGCCGGGCCAGCGAGTAGGGCCTGCCGGAGAGCACCGAGGTGAGCGCCGCCAGGGCGCGCGGGCGCTGCCGGGCGACGACGAGCCGGGGCTCGCAGACCGCACGCAGGGCCTCCTCTGCCGCCGCCCGCTCGCCGCGCTCCACCGGGGCGACGAGCGTGACCGCGACGCCCGCCGCGGAGACCGCGCGGAGCGATTCCGTGAGCAGCAGTCGCCCGCCGTCGCGCGGCGGCCAGGGGGACTTGGTCGCGATCCAGAGTACGCGCAACGCCGCGGTGCTTCCGCTGCTCAGACCAGCTGCAGGAGGTGTCCGAGTTTTTCGCGCTTGGTGCGCAGATAGTCGCGGCTGTCGGCGCTCGGCGGAATCTCGAGCTGCACGCGCTCGACGATCTCGAGGCCGTAGCCCGAGAGCGCGACGTACTTGCTGGGATTGTTGGTCATCAGCCGCATCCGCTGGACGCCGAGGTCGCGCAGGATCTGCGCCCCGACACCGTAGTCGCGCTGATCCGGCCGGAAGCCGAGACGCTCGTTGGCCTCGACGGTGTCGTGCCCGGCGTCCTGCAGCTCGTAGGCCTTGAGCTTGTTCAGCAGTCCGATGCCCCGCCCCTCCTGCAACAGATAGATCAGGACGCCGCGGCCGGCGTCGCGGATTCGGGTCATCGCAAGCTCGAGCTGCAGCCCGCAGTCGCAGCGGCAGGAGCCGAAGATGTCGCCGGTCAGGCACTGGCTGTGCACCCGCACGAGAACGGGTTCGTCTCCCGTGAGGTCGCCCAGCGTCAGGGCGAGGTGCTCCTCGCCGGTCAGGTCCGAGCGGTAGGCGTGGATGGTGAGCTCGCCCCAGCGCGACGGCAGACGCGGAGAGGCCACCCGGCGCACCAGCGTCTCGTGCATCAGGCGGTAGCGGATCATCTCGGCGATGGTCAGCACCGGCAGCCCGTGCGCGGCGGCGAAACGCATCAGGTCGGGAACCCGCGCCATCGTCCCGTCGTCGTTCATGATCTCGCAGATCGCTGCGGCGGGCGTGAGGCCGGCGAGGCGCGCGAGGTCCACCGACGCCTCGGTCTGGCCGGCGCGCTTCAGCACACCGCCGCGCTTGGCGCGCAGCGGGAAGACGTGCCCCGGACGCAGGAGGTCCTGCGGGCCGGTGGCGGGGTCGACGGCGGTGCGGATGGTCGCGGCGCGATCGGCGGCGGAGATCCCGGTCGTCGTCTTGCCGCGCGCCTCGATCGACACGGTGAAGGCGGTGTTGAAGGGCGAGGTATTCTCGGCCACCATCGGCGGCAGGTCGAGCTCGTCGCAGCGCTCTTCGGTGAGCGCCAGGCAGACCAGACCGCGCCCGAAACGGGCCATGAAGTTGATCGACTCGGGCGTCACCATCTCGGCGGCGATCGCCAAGTCCCCTTCATTCTCGCGGTCTTCGTCGTCCACCAGGATGACCATCCGGCCGCGCCGGAACTCCTCCATCGCCTGTTCGACGGTGGCAAACGACGGCTCGGGAGACGACGGCTCGAGACTCATGGCGCCTGAATGGTAGCGCACTCGCCGATCCGGCCCCGGTCAGAACGGATTGCCGAGGCTGATGAACCAGACGTAGGGGTCTTCGAACGGCTCCCGGTCGAGCTTCCAGCCGATCTCGAGACGCAGCGGCCCGACCGGCGAGAGGTAGCGCACCCCGAGGCCGGCGCCCCACTTGAAATTGCCGGTCCGGACGTCGTTGTAGTCGGTCCAGACGTTGCCGCCATCGACGAAGAGCGTCCCGCCGACCGGTCCGGCGACCGGAAACCGGTACTCGAAGTTGAACAGCGCGAGGCCCCCGCCGCCAGCCGGATACGGGTCCGGGGTGGAATCTCCCGGGTCGAGGAGGATGGTCTCGTCGACGATCCCCAGCTCGTCGCGGCGGTAGGCGCGATGGGTGGTCCGGCCGCCGGCGTAGAAGAGCTCCGCCGCCGGGACGCTCGCTTCGAGGGCCTCGCGCGGCGTCGCTCCGCCGATCAGCGGCTCGATCGCGCCGCCGCGGGCGCTGCCGGCGAGGACGCCGAACCGGCCGAGCGGCAGGTAGGCGGTCGCCTGTCCGAAGAGCTTGAGGAAGTTCGCGTCGGCAGCGAGCGCCGGGAAGGCGTACTCGAGCTGGAACGAACCGTTCCAGCCGCGCGTCGGGTCGAGCGGATCGTCGCGCCGGTCGTAGTTGGCGGTCGGCGTGACGGAGGCGACGCGGGCGTTCCGGCTGTCGAGCGGGATCTCTTCGTTGAAGAACTCGTCTTCGGCCTCGAGCTCGACCAGGCGATAGGAGGCGAAAGCCTGCAGGGACCAACGCCCCAGCTCGCGTCCGACGACCAGCTGTCCACCGCGCTTGTCGACGACGAAGTCGGGCCGGTCCTCGTGCTCGCTGTAGAGCGTCGCGAGGAGCTCGGCGTGGAGGTTGCCGATATAGGGCTGACGGTAGATCAACCGGAAATGCTGGTCCTTCTGGCTGCCCAGGAGATCGAGCGAAAGCGACGAGGCCCTGCCGAAGAGGTTGCCTTCCGAGAGGCGCAACAGGCCGCGGACGCCGCTCTCCGAGTCGTAGCCGGCGCCCACCTGCATCGTTCTCGAGCGGCCCTCTTCGAGATCGACCAGGAGCTCGCGCGCCTCCCCCCCCTCCGCGCTCGGCGCCACGCGCACGTCCACGCGGCTGAAGATTCCGAGTCCGTAGAGCCGGCGCTGCAGGTCGAGCACGGCCGACTGGCGCACCGGATCGCCGGGCTCGATACCGAGAAATCGCCGGACGATTCGTGGGTCGGTCCGGCGCAGGCCCCGGAGGAGCGCCCGGTCGACGACCCACTGGTCGCCGGCGAAGACCCGCAGGCGCACGGTTGCCGTCAGATCGTCCGCGCTCCACAGGACGTCCGACGAGACGATCGCGTTGCCGTAACCGCGATCCTCGAGCAGGGCCCGCAGGGTGTCGACGCTGCGTTCGAGCAGCAGGCGATGGAACGGCCCGTCGTCCTTGAGCGGCAGCGCCACGCGCACTTTGGCTTCGTCGAGCGGCGCGACATCCTCGAGCACCAGCTCGCCAACCATCCGGCGACGGCCCTCGACGATCGGCACCACGACCTGGAGGCGGTCTCCCTTCTCCTCGATACGGGCCGGGCCGACGCGCGACTGATCGAATCCCTCGAGGAGGTAGAAGGAGCGCAGGTTGGAGAGGTCGGCGGAGAGCTCTTCGTCGACCAGTCGGCCGCTGCCCGGCAGCAGGAAGTTCCGTGTCGAGGTCGTCATCAGGCGGCGGAGGCGATCGGCGTCGAAGGTGACGTTACCCTCGAAGCGGAGCTCCTCAAGCACGAGGCGCGGTCCGGGCACGACCTCGAAGACCAGCCGGACGACCTCCGCCGTGCGCTCCTCGGTGCGGTTCACGGCGACCCGATAATGCCCCTTCTCCTGAAAGTGGCGGCGGATGCGCTCCATCGACTGCAGCACCAGCGCCTCGTCGTAGCCACTCGCGCCGAGAAACGGCACGAGGTCCTTCTTCTCGAGCTCGCGCAGCGTGATCCCGTGCACCGAGAACTCGACCTTCGGCCCCAGTCGCACCGTGAAGCCGAGGTCGGCCGCATGCGCCTGGCGGTCCAGCTTCTCGGGCAGCCGCTCGACGACCGCTTCGCGATAGCCGCGCGAGAAGAGACGGGCCTGCAGGCGTTCGACGTCGTCCACCGCGACCTGATTCCGGAACGGCGTCGCCGGCTTGGCGCGCAGCGCGTCGATCAGATCGGCGTCGGCGAAGGGGGGCGTCGCACCCTCGAAAGCGACGGCTCGCACCAGGGTGCGAGGGCCGGCGGCGATTCGGTAGGTCACCGCCGCGCCGCGCGCTCCGGGATCGCCCCCCGAGACCGGGGGCTCCGGCTCTCCGGCTGCGCGCGCGCCCGGCGGATCGTCAACTCCCAGGGCCACGGCGAGGCGGACTTCGGCGTCGAGAAAGCCCTCTTCGGCCAGGAGGTCCTGCAGCCGGTAGACGCCGCGCAGCAGGCGGTCCTCGCGCAGGGGCTGACCGGTGCGCTGCGGCAACGCATCGAGCAGCCGCGTCTTCTTGAGGCCCAGATCGCCGGTCACCTCGACCGAGGTGACCTGGACGTCGGTCCACAAGGCCACGATCACCACGACTTCGCCGTTGCCGGCGGGTGTCGAAGGGTTCGCAGAGTTGCCCGGATCGGCCGGACGGGCGTAGATCTCCACCTCCGACGCGAGTCCCGAGTAGCGCAGGCTCCGCAGCGTGCGCCGCGTTCGTGCCTCGTCCATCGGCTCACCGACCGCGAGCGAGATCAGCTCGCGCACCTCGTCGACGTCGACCGGAGCATCGCTGCGAATCTCGAGCGCCCGGACGATCGGCGCCGGCGCCGGTGCCGCGGCCGACTGCGCGAAGCCGCGCTCCGCCATGCACGCGTCGAACGCGGCGGACCCGGCGAGCACGGCGCAGGCGAGGCCCCGAGCGAGCCGGGCGCGCGCTCCGCTCCCGCAGCGCGACGGCCGGCGCGATCGCCACCAGCGCGCCATCAGAAACGCCTCTCCCAGCGCGCATCCATCGAGTAGGACTCGTCGCCGTTCTGGGTCAGCACCAGCGTCAGGGCGTCCGATACCTTCCACTCCACCTGCAGGACCTGCTGCGCCGTCGACGAGGGGTCGACCGAGTAGGTCAGATAGACCCGGCTCGACAGGCGCTTGCCGACCGTCACGCGCGCCGCCGAGATGCTGTCGCCGCCGGCCAGCGGGTCGACCTTCAGGCGGTCGATGCCGAAGAGCTTGCCGACCCGTGCACTCACCAGCGACGCCGCCTGGCCATAGAGCAGCGTCTCGGCCGCCAGGCCCGGCGCCGCGCCCTGCGCGGACGTCGAGAGCTCGGAGAGCCCGCTGGGGGTTCCCGTGGCGAGCAGCGACAGGACATCGTAGTCGGGGAGCGGCGGATCGGAGCCGAGCGTCGTCGTCGGCCGGGCGATCGAGCCGAGGACGCTCAGGGTGACCTGGTATTCGTTGATCTTGGTGCGCGCGACGACGTCGAGGAGCGGCTCGATGCGGGTCGGATTGGCGAAGGTCACGATGGCACGATCCAGCGTGTAGGTCGAGCCGTTGTAGTCGATCGTCCCGCCCGGGTCGGTCGTCACCTCGCCGAACAGCACGGGGTTCGCGAGCGAACCGCGCAACGCGAGATTCGCGCTGCCGGCGAGATTCGCCAGATTGTTGCGGACGCGCACCGCGCGCGGGGCGACGACGGAGATGTTGAGATAGGTCGTGCCCAGGAGCTCATCCGCCTCGTCGACCTGCACCCGGGCGCGCGACAGCACGCGCTCGGCGAGCTGGCGGGCGGAGAGGTTGATGTCGCGCAGGTAGTAGACGCGGTCGAGCTCCAGGCTGCCGGAGATCTGCCGCCCCTCCGCCGTCGACTGCAGCGTCAGGTCGCCGTCGCCGCGCACCAGCCAACCCTCCGGATAGCGCAGGGAGTTGCGGCGCAGGGCGATCTGCGCGCGGTAGGAGAGCGGCCTGCCGGGCTCCCCCAGGTCGAGCCGGCCGCTCGCGGTGACCGTGCCCGAGGCGACGTCCGAGCGCAGGTGATCGAGCACGACGGCGTCGGGGTAGAGCAGTACCAACCCCTGGATGCGGTCGAAACTGTGCGGGAATCTCGTCGGGATGTAGCGCGCGTCCCGCAGCTCGGCCTGCCCGTTCCACTCGGGCTTCGCCAGGGTCCCTTGGGCGGTGGCGAGGATGTCCACCGCGCCGGAGAGATCGATGCCGGCGAAGCTCTCGATCCAGTCGACCGAGAGAGCGGCCTGCAGGCGGAGGTCCAGCGCCGGTTCCGCCGCCGCGAAGTCGACGCTGCCCGAGAGAAACAGCTCGTCGCCGCTCGCCGCCTCGCCGAGGTAGAGCGATTCAAGCACCAGCTTCGAACCGGCGAAGCGCGCCACGACCGGCTCCAGCGGCCGCAGTTTCTGCTGTCCGTAAGTGAGCTCGAGATCCGGGATGCGCACGGCGAGCGCGAGCTCGCGATCGGAAGCGAAGCCGAGCTCGAGGTCGGCGGCGAGACTGCCCGAAAGGCCGGCGACCGGCTGGCCGGCGGCGATCGCGATCAGGCGGTCCAGCCGGTCGCTCTTCACCCTGAAGGTGAGCTCACCGCTCTCTCCGGCGGCGAACGGCCCGCCCCCCGAGAGCGTGAGCAGTCCGGGCAGGTCGAGCGCCGCTTCGAGCCGGCGCTCGGCGAGCTCGGCATGCAGTGTGCCGGAGAAGCGCTGCGGCGGGACATCGGTGATGGTGGCGGCAGTGGCGCTGGCGGCGGCGCCCCCCGCAATTGCCGCCGGATCTCCACCGGCAGCGCGCACGGGGCCGGGCAACTCGAGCTCGGCAAGCTCGGCATCGACGACCAGGCGCGGCAAGGCGACCGTGCCGGTGAGCCGCGCCACGAGTCCGGCGTGCCCGCGGAGCCTCGTGCCGGCGGCCCCTCCCAGAGGAAGCGCGGCAAGGTCGAAGCGCTCTCCTTCGAGCACGAAGTCGAGCCGCTCGCCTTCGAACAGCAGCTCCCCGCTTCCCTCGAGCAGCCCCGCCGGAGCGCTGAGCCGCAAGGACTCCAAGCGCAGGCGCGCTTCGTCCCAGTCGAGATTCGCCTCCAGGCGGTCGAAGGCAACTCCGGCGATCTCCACCGGCGAGATCGCACCGCGCAGCTCGCCGGTCAGGTCGTCGAGTGAGCCGCCGAGCCGGAGCGTCCCGGTCGCCTCGCCGGTGAGCGGCAGCGGGAAAGGCAGCCAGGGTGCCGCCTCGGCGGCCGGCCAGGAACGGAACTCGACGTCGAGATCCAGGGTCGGCGCGGCCGGAGCGAGCGGCAGGAGGCCGGCGACACGCAGCGACGAACTGCCACGCGTGAGCGTCAGGTCGAGGTCGCGCACGGCGGTGGCATCGACGGTGAGGCTGCCCAGGGCGCGCGCCGCCGCGACGCCCGGGGCGTGAAAGTCGGTGAGATCGAGCTCGAGGTCCACGATCGGAGGGGTCGGAGGGGCCGGAGAGGCCGGCGTGCCGCCGCTCAGGGCAACGTGGGCGCGGAGCCGGCCGCGGCCAGCGTCCGGCAGCCAGAGCTGCGCTGGGACGTTGTCGATGAACGGCTGCAGGCGGACGAGCTCTTCGAGGTCGTCGCTCGTCACTTCGAGATCGAGCCCCCCGGACTTGCCGACCAGGTCGTAAGCACCGCGCAACGCGACTCGCTGCGCCGCCGAAGTCAGCTCGACCGCCACGAGCTCGAGTCGCCCCTCGACCAGGTTCAGCACCGCCCGGCCCGACGCCGGCACGGCCCCTCGGGGGTCCGACGGCGCCGGCAGCGCCGGCCGCAGCTCGAACGAGCCCGAGCCGACTCCCCGGCGAGCGTCGTTCAAGGGGAACTCGTAGAGAAGATCGCCGTGCGCCGCGGCCTGAAAGGCCGGCGCGGGAAGGTCGAGATCCTGGAGCACGGCGAAGAGTCGGGGTCCGTCGGCAGAGAGGGCGAGTCGAGCCAACGGACCGGGCTGGTCGAGGTCGACCTCGAAGCGCCCGGAAACCGGGCCGCCGGCGTAGATCCCGCGCTCGAGATCGAGGCCGATCGTCGAGTTGCCGGGCCCGCCGCCCGCGACCTGGCCGGCGAGCTCTTCGAGCCGAAAGCCGAAGAGCTCGATCCCGGGCGACGTCAGTTGGCCGCCGTACCAGACATCCTTCTTCGCGAAACGCACGGCGCCCTCGAACCGGAGCGGCCCGGCGATCTCGCCGTCGAGATAACCCCAGTCATCGAGGAGACGTCCCTCCGAGTCGATGACACCGTGGATCTCGCCGTTCGTACCGCCTTTCCAGCCGACGTGGCCGGCGACCCGGGCATCGAAGACCGGCGCCCGCAGCCGCGCGGCGAGAATCTCGACCCGGTCGTCGCGCAGGCGGACCTTCGCCGTCAGCGTGGAGGCCCAGGGCAGCGCCTTCGGCAGCGTCGTCACGACCTCCTGCGCCGTCACGTTGCCCTGCAGCTCGGTCCCCCCGATGCCCGACAGACGCAGCTGGAGGGCGTGGGCCTCGACGGCGAGCGGCACGCGCCGGTCGTCGAGCTCGAACTCCCCGTCTTCGACGAAGAGTCCGCCGATCCGCAGCTCGAAGCGGCCGCCGCCGCCGCCGGAAGGAAGCTCGGGAAGGTTGTCCCGCCCGTCGGGATAGAGCTCGAGATGGAGCCGCACACCCTGCGCCGAGACCGTCTGCAGGTCGAGGACGTCGCCCCGCAACGCGTCGAGATCGGCATCCACGCGCAGCCGCCGGATGAAGAGCAGCGCCGGGTCTTCGGGGCCCGGCCCGGCGATCGAGAAGTCCTCGACCCGCAGGGCGAACGGCAGGAGATCGAAGTCGAGCCGCCCGAGCCGGACCTCGCGCTGCAGGAGCTGCGAGAGCTGCTGCTCGAGCCGCACCGCGAGCCGCTCACGGACCAGGTCCGAGGAGAGGAAGGCGCGCAAGCACAGCAGCACGAAGGCGACCGCAGCCAGCGACCAGAAGATGGGGCGGACGACCCAGCGCCGCAGGCGCAGCCAGACCACCGGCCGCTACTCCCCCCAGTGCAGCTTGTTGCGGAGGCCTTCGAAGATCGAGCTGCGCTCGCCGGTGCGCACGAGGTAGGCGGGTTGCGCGGCGCGGGTCAGGCGCACGCGGTCGCCGAAGCCGATCTCCCCGCCCTCCTGGCCGTCGACCGTGAGGTAGACCCGGTCGGCCCGCGACTCGGGGGCGTCGTCGCGGGTTTCGATCTCCACTTCGACGACGCTCGTGTCCGGCACCACCAGCGGCCGCAGCGTCAGCGTGTGCGGACAGATCGGCGTCAGGACCGAGACCGGCAGCAGCGGATGCAGGATCGGGCCGCCGGCCGAGAGGTTGTAGGCCGTGGAGCCGGTCGGTGTCGAGACCACCAGGCCGTCGGCGCGATAGCGCGCCACCAGCCGGCCGTCGACGGTGAGCAGGAGCTCGATCATGCGGGAGAGCGCACTCTTGGCCACCACGACGTCGTTCAGGGCGCGGTAGGCGAGCCGCTCGCCGCCCGGTTTGGTCTGCTCCACCTCGAGGAGCGAGCGCGGCTCGACCGCGTAGTGACCGGACAGGACCTCGACCAGAACGGGGTAGAGGTCGTCGCGCGCCACTTCGGTGAGGAATCCGAGACGCCCGAGGTTCACCCCCAGGATCGGCGGGCCGCCGGCGGCCTTGCGCGCCACCGAGAGCAGGGTGCCGTCGCCGCCCAAAACGACGACGAGATCGCAACGGGCGCCGGGGGTGAGCGGCTCATCACCCGCCGCGCCGCTCTCCCGCGCCGTGCCCGGTTCGACGAGCACTTCGATGCCGCGCCGGCCGAGCCACTCGACGAGCTCGCGGGCGACGCCCGCGGCGTCCGCGCTCGCCGATTTCGCGACCACCCCCACCCGGCGTGCTCCGCGCGGCTCGATCATTGCGGCTCCCTGTCGTGAATCGCGGTGCGGGGCGATGGAGCCGTCCCGGACTCTGCGGGCGGACCCGCCGGCGACCGCCGGCGCAGCAGGGCGAACGCCTCGCGGTTGCCCTCGGCGCCGGCGACCGGAGAATCGTAGGTGCCCAGAAGCTCGAATCCGAGGGCGGCCAGCTCGCCGGCACGCAGGTCGATCGTCGTCCGCCGGAGAGTCTCGTCGCGCACGAGACCTCCCTTGCCGACCCCGCCGCGCCCGACCTCGAACTGCGGCTTGATCAGCGGCAGGAGCAGTCCCCCCGCGACCAGATGGGGGACCAGCGCCGGCACCACTTTGGTCAGCGAGATGAACGAGACGTCGACGACGACGAGATCGAACGGCCGGTCGAAGGCGTCCGCGGCGAGGTAGCGCGCATTCTCCCGCTCTCGCACTTCGACCCGCGGGTCGTTGCGCACTTTGAGGTCGAGCAGACCGTAGCCGACATCGACTGCGGTGATGTGCGCGGCGCCTCGTTGCAGCAGACAGTCGGAGAAACCGCCGGTGGAGGCGCCGATGTCGAGACAGCGCCACCCGGCCGGATCGACCGCGAAATGGTCGAGGGCCGCGGCGAGCTTGCCGCCGGCACGCGACACGAACGGATCGGCCGTTCCCGAGAGCTCCAGGCGGACGTCGTCCCGCATTGGGCTGCCGGGTTTGTCCACCCGCACGCCGTTGACCTCCACCTGGCCGGCCATCACCGCGCGATGCGCCTTCTCGCGCGAGGCGAACAGGCCGCGTTCAACCAGCAGCTGGTCGAGACGCACCACCGACACCCCTGGCTCTCGCCACGCCCGTCCCACCGCTCGTTCCCGTCACCCCGGGCGAGCCGGATCCCCCGGTTTTCGGGGCCGTCGCGTCCAGCGCACCCTCACCTTCGGCGCCGCGGCGCTCGCGCGCGCCCGCCGTCCTTGCGAAGAAGCTGCGGAAGCGGAAATAGAGGCCCTCGGCGTCGAGTCCGAGCATCTTCCGCAGGACCTCCTGCGAGCCGTGGGGCACGAACTTGTCCGGCACGCCGATGGCGAGTGTCGTGACGTGGGAGAGCTCCATCTCGGAGAGCGCCTCCATGACCGCGCTGCCGAATCCGCCGGCGAGGGCGTGCTCCTCGACCGTGGCCAGACGGGCGCCGCTCTCGAGACCGCCGAACTGGTCGATCTGCAGCGCCAGCAGCTCGCGGTCGAGCGGCTTCACGAAGCGCGCGTTCACCAGGGTGATCTCGATGCCTTCCTTCGCCAGACGCTCGATCGCTTCGAGCGCAGGATAGACGGTCGAACCGATCGCCCAGACCAGGCCGTGCCGTCCGCGGCGCAGGATCTCCGCCTTGCCGATCGGCAGCTGCCGGAACTCGGCGTCGAGCGGCACGCCGATGCCGTTGCCGCGCGGATAGCGCACCGCCGTCGGATGCGGCTGTTCCACGGCGGTGGCGAGCATGTGCTGGAGCTCGTTCTCGTCCTTCGGCGCCATGACGATCGAGTTCGGGAACATCCGGAAATAGGCGTAGTCGAAGAGTCCGTGGTGGGTCCAGCCGTCGTTGCCGGCGATGCCCCCGCGGTCGAGCGCGAAGGTGACCGGGAGATCCATGAGACAGACGTCGTGGAAGATCTGGTCGAAACCGCGCTGCAGGAACGTCGAATAGATCGCCACGATCGGCCGCATCCCCCCCAGGGCGAGTCCGCCGGCGAGCGTCACCGAGTGCTGCTCGGCGATGCCGGTGTTCAGGAAGCGTTCGGGGAACTGCTCGGCGAACGGAATCAGTCCGGTGCCGTCGGGCATCGAGGCGGTGATCGCGACGATCCGCGGGTCGTGCTCGGCGAGCCGGATGGCGGTCTTCCCGAAAACGGCGGTGTAGGAGGGCGCCGCCCCGGGCTTCCCCTTCTGGATCCCGGCGACGGGATCGAACGGGGAGGGGCCGTGGTACTCGACCGGCTCGTCCTCGGCGTACTTGTAACCCTTGCCCTTCTGCGTGATCGCGTGCAGCAGCACCGGCCCGTCGATCGCCTTGGCGCTCTCGAGCGCCTCGAGCAGGGCGGGGATCGAATGGCCGTTCACCGGACCGATGTAGCGGAAGCCGAGCTCCTCGAAGAGCGTGCCCGGCGTGAAGACCTGCCGCAGCCCTTCTTCCAGGCCCTTGGCCACTTCGACCATCGGATCGCCGATGCCGGGGATCTTGTGCAGGACCTTCTTGATGTCGTCCTTGAGCTTGGCGTAGTGGCGCCCGGCCATCAGCGCTTCGAGGTACTTGGTCAGCGCCCCGACCGAAGGCGAGATCGACATCGAATTGTCGTTCAGGATGACGATCATCTTCGTGCCCAGGTGGCCGGCCTGGTTCATCGCCTCGAAAGCCATGCCGGCGGTCATCGAGCCGTCGCCGATCACCGCCACGACCTGGTGCGACTCCTTGCGCAGGTCGCGCGCCACGGCGAGACCGAGCGCCGCGGAGATCGAAGTCGAAGCGTGCCCCGCCGCGACCACGTCGTATTCCGATTCGCTGCGCATGCAAAAGCCGGAAAGCCCTCCGAACTGCCGGAGCGTCGACATGCGGTCGCGACGCCCGGTGAGAATCTTGTGCGGATAGGTCTGGTGTCCGACGTCCCAGACCAGGAGGTCGCGCGGCGTGTCGAAGAGATAGTGCAGGGCGATCGTCAGCTCGACCGTGCCCAGGTTCGAGGAGAAGTGGCCGCCGGTCTCCGAGACCGCGCTGACGATCTCGTCGCGCAGGCAGTCGGCGAGCTGCGGCAGCTCCTCGCGAGAGAGGCGTCGAAGCTCCTGGGGTGTGGAGGCGCGATCGAGTAGGTTCATGGGATCTCCGGGGTGAGTCGGGAAACGACGCTCTGCGAAGCGTCCAGAATTTCCGGCCCGCGTCAGTAGCCGCGGCGGTCGAGGAACGAAATCAGCTCGCCCCAGCTCTCGCGCTCGCGCGGCAGATCGGCAATCCGGCTCATCGCTTCCTGACCGAGTTCCTTCAGGCGCGCACGGCTTCGGTCGAGCCCGTGAAGCGCGGGATAGGTGAGCTTGCTCGCGGCGGCGTCCTTTCCAGGCGTCTTGCCGAGGGCGGAAGCGCTCCCTTCGACGTCGAGAATATCATCGCGAATCTGGAACAGCAGTCCGACCGCTTCGCCTAAGTCGCGCAGAATCAGATCTTCCGCCGGCGTCGCCGCGGCGTAGAGGCCGCCGAGCCGGAGGCACGCGACGAGCAGGGCGCCGGTCTTGCCACGGTGGATCCGGTCGAGTGCCGCCGCCGCTTCGCCGGGCCCCCCCGGCCAGCCCGTCTCGGCCGCGAGATCCTCGGCCTGGCCGCCGATCATGCCGGCGGTACCGATCGCCGTCCCGACCAGGGCGACGGCACGCGCCCGCACCTCTCCGGGCAGCCGCGCCGGCTGCTCGGCGAGCACCGTCAGACCGAGCGTCAGCAAGGCATCGCCGGCCAGGATGGCGGTCGCCTCGTCGAACTCGCGGTGCAGCGTCGGCCGGCCGCGGCGCAGGTCGTCGTCGTCGAGGGCCGGCAGGTCGTCGTGAATCAGACTGTAGGTGTGAATCAGCTCCACCGCCGCGGCGCCCGCCAGAAGGTCGGGAAGCGGCGCTCCGAACGACCGTCCGGCGAGCAGCACGAGCGCCGGTCGCAGGCGCTTGCCGCCCGCAAAGACGCTGTAGCGCATCGCCTCGTGCAGGCGCCCGGGAGCGCGACCGGAGGCCGGCAGCAGACGGCCGAGCTCGCCGTCGACCGCCGCGCGCGTCTCGGCGAGAAACCGGGCGAAGCCCGCTCCTCCCGCCCGCCCCGACCCGGCGCTCACTTGCCGCCTCCCCCCCCTGCCAGCGGGGTCCTCGCGGCCGCGGCCGCGAGCGGGCTCCCGATTCGCAGGCAGAACGGCGCCGCCAGGAGCATCAGCGCGACGCGCTGGACCTCGGTGTCGCCCCAGTTGTGCTCGAACAGCCCGGCGACCGAAAAGGCCACCAGCGCCGCCGTGACGCCGAGCCAGAGGTCGGCGCGCGATCCCGCCTCCCCCGCGCCGTGGCCGGCCGCGAGATCGGCGCGATGGCCGCGCCAGGCGCGCGCCAGCGCCACCGCGAGCAACGCCAGATAGCTCGCGAGCGCAGGGAGACCGCGCTCGGCGGCGAGCTGGGCGTAGCTGTCGTGCAGGTGCGGAACGTTGAGCCGCGAAGCGGTGGCGTGGCGGTAGATCGGGTAGAGCCGTTCGACCATGTTCGGCCCGATTCCGAACAGCGGGCGCTCGGCCACCATCCGCGCCCCGGCCTCCAGCATGCAGAGCCGGTCGTAGCTCGACTCGTCGGAGAGGTTGGTCACCGACAGCGCCCGCGCCAGAACCGGGACAGGAGCGAGAACGACGAACGCGAGCGCAGCCGGCAGCACAGCCAGCAGGTACCGCCGCCGCCTCATCCAGACCAGCCAGCCGGCCCCCACCAGCAGGCCCAGCCAGGCGTTGCGGGTCAGGGATCCTACCAGGGCGAGATTGATCACCGCGAGGGCCGTCCAGGCGAGCCAGGGCCGGCCGAGCCATCCCCGCGCCCCTCCGTCTGCCGCTGCCTCCCCTTCCGCCGCCGGAATCCGCGGTCGGTACATCAGCCGGGCGATGAGCACGAGGTCGACGAGCAGCAGAATGCCCGAGAACGTCATGACGTGCGAGAACGGCCCGCGGATCCGGCGGTCGAGATCGCCGAATCCGAGCCAATACTGGGCCAGCCCGGCAAGAGCCGCCAGCATCGCGGCGACGATCGAGGCATCGAACAGCCAGCGCAACCGGCGTTCGCCGGCGATCGAACCGACGGCGAGCGGCAGCGCGGCGAGAGTGAAGAGCTCCCGCAACGCTGGCAGGCTCGTGGCCGGGCTGTGCGAGAAGAGGGCCGTCACGACGAGCAGGCCGGCGTAAACCAGGGCCGCGACGAGCAGCGGACGGGCACGGCGGAAATTCTCCTGCGCCGGGTCGCGCAGGGCCGGGAAGGCGAGCAGAGCCAGGCCGAGCGCGAAGTTCGACAGCGCGATGCCGAAGAGCGTCAGCAGGTGCGCGGCGTAGAGACCGAAGCGCAGCCGGTCGCGGGTCGCCGTGCTCCAGGGGGCGGACCGGCGGGGAGAAGGAGGCCCCAAATGGTTATCCAGAACCGCCAAAGGGCAGAACCGCCGAACCGGCGCTCTAGCGGGTGAGCGCCGAGGCCGGCAGCGCTTCGTCCACGAGCATGACGGGGATGCCGGAGACGATCGGGAAGACGAGTTGGGAATCGCGGCAGAAGAGCCCGTCCGCGACCTCCGGCGTCTGGTCGCGGAAGTGCTCGCGATAGCGTTCGACGAGGCTCCGGCAGACCGCCTCCGGCAGCGCGACCTGCTCGAGCGCAGCGCGGCATTTCGGACAGACCAGGAGGGCGAGGAGTTCGGGATCGAGGGTCATCGCGAGAGGACTCGAGGCGCGCCGAAGATACCACGGCGCGCCGCAGGGGCACGTCCCGATCGGGCCGTTTGCTAGAGTTCCTCTCGGCCTCGAAACGCCGAACCCGACCATGACCACTCCCGCGCAGGACCTCATCTGCCGCTCGTGCGGTGCGCCGCTCGAGCGCGTGATGGTGGATCTCGGCAGTTCGCCGCTCGCCAACTCCTACCTCGCCCCCGCCGACCTCGCCAGGCCTGAGCTCTTTCTGCCGCTCTGCGTCTACGTCTGCGAACGCTGCTGGCTCTGCCAGTTGCCCGAGTGCGCGACGCCGCAGGAGATCTTCAGCGACTACGCCTATTTCTCCTCCTTCTCGACCAGCTGGCTGGAACATGCGCGCGGCTACGTCGACGCCATGGTGCCGCGATTCGCTCTGGGGGCCGGAAGCCAGGTCGTCGAGATCGCTTCGAACGACGGCTACCTGCTGCAGTACTTCGTCGAGCGCGGCATTCCGGTGCTCGGCGTCGAGCCGGCGGCGAACGTCGCGGAGGCGGCGCGGAAGCTGGGCATTCCGACCGAGGTCCGCTTCTTCGGCCGCGAAACCGCCCGGGACCTCCTGGCCCGGGGATTCGCGGCCGACCTGCTGCTCGGCAACAACGTCCTCGCCCACGTCCCCGACCTCGACGACTTCGTCGGCGGCTTGAGCATCCTGCTCAAGGACGAGGGCGTCCTGACGATGGAGTTCCCGCATCTCATGCAGATGGTGGACGGCAACCAGTTCGACACCATCTACCACGAGCACTTCTCGTACTTCTCCCTGGTCGCCGTGGAACGCGTCTTCGCCGCCCACGGCCTCGAGCTCTTCGACGTCGAAGAGCTCCCGACCCACGGCGGGAGCCTCCGGATCTTCGCCCGCCACGAGGCGGCTCCGGGCAAGGCCCCGGGCGAGCGCAGCCCGAAGGTCGCCCGCCTCCTGGCGCGCGAGCGTGCGGCGGGCGTGGAGACTCTTGGCTACTACGCCGGGTACTCCGAAACGGTGCGCGAGACCAAGCGTGCCCTGCTCGATTTCCTCATCCGCGAAAAGCGCGCCGGCAAGCGGATCGTCGGCTACGGCGCGCCGGCCAAGGGCAACACGCTGCTCAACTATTGCGGCGTGCGCGCCGATTTCCTCGACTACACGGTCGACCGCAGCCCGCACAAGCAGGGCCTCTGCCTCCCCGGCACTCGCATACCGATCCGCGCGCCGGAAGCGATCCTCGAGACCCGGCCGGACTACGTCCTCATCCTGCCGTGGAATCTGCGCGACGAGATCGCCGGGCAGATGGCCGGGATCCGTGACTGGGGCGGGCGCTTCCTGGTCGCGATCCCGAGCGTGCGGCTGTTGTGAAGTTCGTCCCCCTCGGCATTCCGGGCGCTTACCTGATCGAGCTCGAAGCGCTCGCCGACGAGCGTGGGTTCTTCGCCCGCACTTACTGCGCGCGCGAGTTCGCGGCGGCGGGGCTCGCGAGCCGCCTCGCGCAGACCAGCCTGTCGTGGAATCCCCGTCGCGGGACGCTACGGGGCCTGCACTATCAGGCGGCGCCGCACGGCGAGGCGAAGGTCGTGCGCAGTGTGCGCGGCACGATCTACGACCTGCTCGTCGACCTGCGTCCGGAGTCGCACATCTACCGCCAGCATCTCGCGATCGAGCTCTCCGCCGACCGGAGGAACGCGATCTACATCCCGGCCGGAGTCGCGCACGGTTTCCTGACCCTGACCGACGATTGTGAAGTCCACTACGCCATGTCGGAGTTCCACGAGCCTTCCGCGGCGCGCGGCGTGCGCTGGAACGATCCGGCGTTCGGCATCGTCCTGCCCGAGCCGGTGAGGGTGATCTCCGACCGCGATGCCGGCTACCCCGACCTGCTCTCCCTCCGGGATTGATCGAGTGAGCGCGGCTCGGTGGATGGACGGCGCCGACCTCCACGCTCTCGCCGCGCGCCTCTACCCGTTTCCGCGCAGCATCACCGGCGACGGCGTCCGGCAGAGTCTGGCGATCCTCGCCGAGCGCATCGCCCTCGAGGTGCGCGAGATCCCCAGCGGGACGCCCATCTTCGACTGGACGGTGCCGCGCGAGTGGCGCCTGCGCGAGGCCCACATCACGGCGCCCAACGGCCGTCGGATCGCCGACGCCGCCGGACACAACCTGCAGCTGCTCAACTACAGCGCTCCGTTTCGCGGCCGTGTCGGACTCGAAGAGCTGCGTCGCCATCTGTTCACTCTTCCCGACCAGCCCGACCTCATTCCCTATCGGACGAGCTACTACAAGGAGCAGTGGGGCTTCTGCCTCCCCCACCGGCTGGTCGAGACGCTGCCCGAAGGCGGATACGAAGTCCTGGTCGATACCGAGCTCTTCGCCGGCAGTCTCTCGATCGGCGAGCTCGCGCTCGCCGGTGAGTCGGACGACGAGGTTCTCGTTTCGACCCATTGCTGCCACCCGTCGCTCGCCAACGACAATCTCTCGGGCATGGTGGTGGCGATGGAGGTCGCGGCGCGGCTCGCGGCGCGGCCCCGCCGTCGGCTCTCCTACCGCTTTCTCTTTCTGCCCGGCACCATCGGCGCGATCGCGTGGCTGGCGACGAACGGCGAGAGGCGCGCGCGCATCCGGCACGCCCTGGTGCTCGCCGGCCTGGGCGCGCCGGGCGCCTTTCACTACAAGAGATCGCGCAGCGGCGACGCGCCGATCGATCGCGAAGTCGCGCGGGCGCTTGCCCGGATCGGCGAGCCGCTCGCGATCGAACCGTTCGTCCCGTTCGGATACGACGAGCGCCAGTACAACTCGCCCGGCATCGGGCTCGAGGCGGGCTGCTTCTCGCGCATCCCCTACGGGCGCTACCCCGAGTACCACACCTCCGCCGACAACCTCGACTTCATCCGCCCCGAGACCCTCGCCGGCTCGGTCGCGGCGCTCACCGCCGTCGTCGACGGACTCGAAGGCCGCGAGTGCTACCGCAACCTCGCCCCCGAGTGCGAGCCGCAGCTCGGCCGCCGCGGCCTCTATCGCCTCATCGGCGGCGACGACGCCGGCCGAGAACGCGAGCTCGCCACCCTCTGGATGCTCAACCTCTCGGACGGCACCCACTCTCTCGAGGACATCGCCGAACGCTCGGGGATCGCCCTCGAGCGCCTCCGCGAAGCGACCGCGGCGCTCGTCGCAGCCGACCTCCTCGCGCCCGCCTGAGGCGCGACTGTTTCAGCGAGCGGGCATCGGCGCCGGCTCGGCGCGCGGCCGCACCCAGGCACGCATGGCTTCCAGATCGAGCGTGACGACGAACCGTTCGAAGAACCCGATGCTGATCAGGCCGTCGTAGATCAGCTTCTCGCGCAGGCGAACGGCTAGCTCGACCGGCGGCAGGCCGTGAAGAGTCAGGGCGGCCGAGCGGCGCTCGGTGGGCGCGAGATCGAGACCGAGGAGGGCGGCGGCGTGCGGGGCGATCAGCGTCTCGCCGGTCGAGCCCGAGTCGAGCTCGAACCAGAGCGGTCCGCGCGGCGAATCCACGGCGACGAAGAGGTCGAGCGCCGCGCCGCCGGCCTGGCGTCCGGGCCGGATCCGCAGCTCGCGCGCTCCTGCGATGCGTGCGGCGAAGCTCGCCGGACTCTCACGGACGATCTCGCGCCCCGGAAGGTCGATCGTGATCCGCTCGCCCTCGAACGACGCCAACGAGATCAGCCCGCCGATCTCGGGAGCGTTGCCCAGGAGCTGCGCAAGGTCGAAGACCGCGAGCTCGGCATCGCGCGTGCGCCAGCTCGCGGGCCCGGCGCCGAGAGTGAGCTGCACGCCGGCGCAGCGCTGCAGAACGACCTGCCCGCCGTCATGGCGGAAGCCGACGTCGTTGCCGTACGGGGCGCACCCCGCAGCCTCGGCCGCCGCGAGCGTGAGCAGCGTCACTCCGCCCGCGGTGTCGAAGAGGAAGGGCAGACGGCGGCCCGCGACCTCGCCCTCGACGGTGAAGAGCCCGGCGACGTAGGGCGTCAGAGCGAACGATCCTGCCGGCGCCAGGGGACGCCCCCCCATCGCGCGAGCAGCGGAGCTCCCGACGGCGCAGCCGGAAGCGAGCAGCGCCAGGAGCACCGGGACGGGAAGTCGAGACGGTCGGAGGGGCCAGTTCATGCAGGACTCTACGCAGTGGAAGGGCGGCGGTTACTTCCTCGTCACCGAGGCACTCGCGTAGCCATGCGCCTCGAGGAGCAGACGAGGGAACCGCGCCCCCGCGCCGGTGCGCTCCTCGAGAGCTTTCTCGCTTCCATCACCGCGGCGTGAACGGCGTCGCGCGCCGAGAGGCGCGGATAGGCGAGGACGATGTCGCGCGGCCGCAAGCGGGTCGATGTCGTCCGCCGGGGTCATCCTGCGTTCTAGGGACAGGAGACCCCAATGACCCACGAATCCCGCACCGTCCTTTCCCGCATTCTCGCCCTCGCACGTATCTTCGCCATCGGAGTCATCGGAGCCCTCGGAGCCATGGCCGCCTCGAGCCCGGCACCGCTTCTGGCGCAGCCCTCCGAAGCGTTCGACCGGCTGGTGAAGCTCCCGACCGGGGTCGGGGACGCGAGCTTCTTCGGTGAGGTGATCGTCAAGGGGGATGCCGATGGCGACGGCCGCGACGACGTCGCGATCTCCGGCCGGATCAACTCGGGATCGGGCGATCGGGGGCAGGTGCGCATCCTGCGCGGGGCCGCCAACCATGGCATCGTGGTCGACGCACTGCTCATCGGCTCCATCCTCGAGCTCGCGGGTACGGCGCTCGCCTTCGGCGACTTCGATGATGACGGCAAGGATGAGCTCGCCATCGGCCGGCCGCGCCGCAACGCCGCCGGCGAAACAGCCGCAGGCGACGTCGGCATCCGTCGCCGTCTGCCGGACGGCAGCTGGCCCGAAATCGGCAACTGGAACCAGGAGTCGCCGGATATCTCTGGCGTGCCCGAGGCGGAGGACCTCTTCGGATCGGCGCTCGCCGTCGGCGACTTCGACGACGACGGCGTCGACGATCTGGCGATCGGCGTCCCCGGCGAGGCGGTCGGTGCGACGGCGGCGGCCGGAGCGGTTCAGATTCTCTACGGCGTCGCCGGCCAGGGACTTCAGGCGACCGGCAATCAACTCTTCCATCAGGACTCGACCGACATTCCCGGCGGAGCCGAGACCGGAGATCGCTTCGGCAGCGTCCTCGCGGCCGGCGATGTCACCTGCGACGGCATCGACGACCTCGTGGTCGGCACGCCGGACGAGGACTTCGGGGCGACGATCGACGTCGGGACGGTCACCGTGCTGCCGGGCTCGATGTCTCTGGGCATCGACCCCAGCGGCGCCTTCCAGCTCGAGCAGCAGGATTTCGGCGGCGCCGCGGAGGCGACCGATCGCTTCGGCTCCGCCATCGTGGTGGGTCGGATGAGCAGCCTCTTGAGCTCCTGCAAGACCCTGTTCATCGGCGCTCCGGGCGAAGACGTCGGAGACGTCGCGGCGGCCGGCGCCCTCTTCTGGTACCGCGACGGCGCGACCGGCTACTGGACCGAGAGCGACCTCGGGCACGTCGAGGGCGCACAGGAGCGGTTCGGTACGGCGCTCGCGATCGGCGACTTCGACGGCAACGGATTGAACGACCTCGCGATCGGCGTCCCCAACCAGGACTACGCCGCCGGACCGGCCAGCGGGGGGGTGCGCATCGTCACGCAGCACATAGCCGGAATCTTGATACCGAACGGAGCGGCGACGGTGCGGATCGAAGCCGGCGTCGAGGCCTACGACACCCGGGTGAGCGGCGAGTTCATGGACTACTTCGGCGCCGCACTCGCCGCCCCCGACCTCGACGACGACGGCCTCGCCGATCTCGTCGTCGGCATGCCGCTCTCGGATCTCGATGGCGACACACTCTCGGGCGG
>JAGPDF010000075.1 GCA_018057705.1 Thermoanaerobaculia bacterium
CCGAGATGATGTCGTTCAGGCCAGAGGCGCCGCAGGTCGACTTGATCACGCCGGCCTCTCGCACATCAATGCGCGGGCCTCTGCCCGGTGTGCTGAGGCTCTGGGAGTTCCCCTGAAACACCATCGGGAGCTTGGCCTTCACCGTACAGCTACCCAGGTTGGGGTCGCATCCCGGAGGCGAGACTTCGTACTCCACACCCCCGAACTCCCCCTTGAAACAGCGCAGGCCGACCGCGCACCCCATCGTACAGGCGCAGTTGGCGTTCTTCGGATGGAGCACTGCCGAATCGCCGTAGTTGGTGACCGGACCGCCAGCGAAGACCGAGCAGTGCTGGGCGGCCAGGGGCTGCGAGAGCGAAAGAAGGGAGAGGACAGCGAGGAGGGGAACGAAACCGCCCAGAGGATGAGCCTGCCGAGAGAAGGGAATCGGGGGCTGTCGCATCGTGGCTCTCCCGGGGCGCCATCTCACCCGGTGGAAGCCGGAGTGCGCCCCTCAACTATCTAAGAGCCGCGAGACATGGGTTTTCTGACAGCGAGAGGAAACTTTCTGCGTTTCCTCCTGAGATTGGGCGGAAAACCGCCTCCTCGCACGCTCCTGCGCGCGCGCCAGCATCGTTCCGACATCGCTTGCCCGGCACCCCAACCGTTCGGCGATCTCCCGGTGCGCCAAGCCTGCCGACGACCAGGTCAGCAGGGCGCGGTCGCGTTCGGGAACGAGTGCAAGCGCCTGTTGGAGCTGGACTCGAACCTCCCCCGTTGCCCCGACAGAAGGAGTCGTCCTTTCCTTGATCGGCTCGGTTCTCGCCTGCCGGCGAACGACCTTGGAATGGAGGCGAACCAGTGCGGTTCGGGCCCAGGAGATGACATCCACCACTTCGGCACCCTTCTGCACGAGGCACTTGAGGACCTCCTGGGCCAGGTCTTCGGCGAGCGAGCGGTTTCTCGCGACGCGGAGCGCCAAGGTGTGAACCTGCCCCGCTACGATTCGCCACTCGCGCGAGCTTCCGCGGAATCTGGCTTCGGTCTCACTCATCGGCGACGCCTCGGACCCGTCGATTCGTTTCTGGCGGGGAGCTGATCCTCCAATTCCTCTCGACATGGGAGCAATGCAGTGCTCGACACGGTCTAGGGCGACCACCGCACACCGACGGTGAGGGTGGGGATTCTGGCGCGACCCAGGGCGGGTCGTCTTGGCTGAAGTTCTCTAGAGGACGGGTTCGGTGGCGAGCGCGGCGCGCATCTCTTCGATGCGGGCGAACTTGACGCGCGGGCGGCCGGCGGCGCGGCCGCGTTCGACTTCGAGCTGGTCGAGGCGTTTCCAGCCGGCGAAGTCGACCGGGTGCAGCTCGCGGGCGGCGAGCAGCTCGTCGATCGGGGGCTTCGGTGCCGCCACCAAGGCCGGCAGATCCTCGATCATCATCGTGGCGGTCTCGGTGCCGTCGGGCTTGTTGCTGCCGATGAGCCCGGTCGGGCCGCGCTTGACCCAGCCTGCGGCGTAGAGGCCCGGCAAGGGGCTCCCCGCGGGGCCGTCGAGCACCCGGCCGCGGTCGTTGGGGATGATCGCGCGCCGGTCGTCGAACGGCACTCCGGCGAGCGGCAGAGAGCGGTAGCCGACCGCCCGCACGACGAGGCCGACCGGCAGGGTGAAGCGTTCGCCGGTGCCTTCGGCGCGAACGTCTCCGGCTGCGCCCACCAGCCGGTTGCGCTCGAGGCCGAGGCCGGTGACCCGCCCGTCCTCGCCTGCGATCGCCACCGGCGAGACCCGGAAGCGCAGATGGATCCGGCGCGGCGCGCCGGTCGATTCGCGTTCGGCGAGAGCGCGCAGGATCTCCATGTTCTTCTGCGCCTGGGGATCCTCCAGCAGCTCCTGCTCGCTGCCCGGATCGAGCTCGAGCTCCCGGCGGTCGACGACGACGTCGACACCCTGGAGGTGGGCGAGCTCCTTGAGCTCCGGGGGCGACCACTTGGCCTGCGCCGGACCGCGACGGATGATGAAGTGGACGTCGCGGATGCGGCTCTGCCTGAGGCACGCCAGCGCGTCGTCGCAGATATCGGTGGACGCCAGATCTTCCGGATTGCGCCCCAGGATCCGCGCCACGTCGACCGCGACGTTGCCGGCGCCGACGACCGCGGCCGCCTCGACCGCGAGGTCCACCGGCAGATCGAGGAAGTCGGGATGGGCGCTGTACCAGGCGACGAGCGCCGTCGACGAATGGCTGCCGGCGAGATCCTCGCCCGGTACGCCGAGGCGGCGGTCGCTCTGGCCGCCCACCGAGAAGACGACCTGGTCGTAGTGCGCCGTGAGGTCGGCGACAGCAAGGTCCCTGCCGAGCTCGACACCCCCCAGGAAACGCACTCGCGGATCGAGTGCCACGCGCTCGAACACCCGCACGACCTCCTTGATCTTCGGGTGATCCGGCGCCACGCCGAAACGCACCAGGCCGTAGGGCGTCGGGAGGCGATCGATCAGGTCGATCTGGAGGCGGTCTCGCGGTTCGCTTGCGGAGGCAGGACCGGCCTGCGCGAGGAGCGCCGCGGCGGTGTAGAAACCGGCCGGCCCGGCGCCGACGATGGCGATCCGCAACGGACGGTCGAAGGAGCGCGGCAGGCCCGGCAGCATGTCTGGAAGGATACAACGTCCGGCGCCCCGAGACGGGGCAACGGGCGCTAGGAATCTTCCGTCTTCATCTGCCGGCGGAGCTTGCCGAGCGTGCGGTTGACGGGGTTGTCGCGGGACAGGAAACCGACCACGGGCCGCTTGCGGACCCCGATCTCGGCGTGCAGGGCGCGCAGCGCCGCGTTGCGCGGATCGAGCGCGAGTCCCTGGGCGATCGCGTGGACGGCGCCCTTCCTGTTCTTGGCCAGGATCTGGACGCGGGCGAGGTTCAAGTGACACTCCGGGCTGTAGAAGCTGCTCTTGACCGCATGCTGGCAGAGGCGCAGCCCCTCCTTCACCTGCTTCTGGTAGCGCGCGATACCGTAGCCGAGGAACGAGTAGGCAATCCCGGGAATCTCGTCGCTGACCCCACGGTCCTTCACCAGGTCGGCGAGGATCGACATGCCGCGGGCCCAGTCGCCGGAGCGGCAGATCTCGACAGCGACCTCGGCAGTGGCGCGGGGCGTCCCGGCCTCGCCGACAGGCCCATGTGGCGGATCGATGCGGCTCGCCATCCCGATTTCCACCCTTTCCGTTCGAGTGCCCTTTCGGGCCCATGTTAGACTTTTTGCATTGTCGCGCTTCTAGCGGCCGGTGACAAGCGATGTCCGTCTCTGAACCGCCCGATGTCAAGGAACTCGTGGCGCTCGCGCGCCGATTCGCAGAGCGCAGGCTCTTCGATGAGGCGGCAGAGCTCTTCGGGGTAGCTCTGCGCCTCGAGCCGCGCAACCTCGGCACCCGATTGGCGCTGGCGCGCGTCCGCCGCCTGCAGAAGGCCCAGGGCAGGATCGCCGCGAAAGACCCGGTGGAGACGGCCCGCGAGGAGATGCGCCGCAACGGCATCGACGCCTCCCACTTCGTCGGCCTCGCCTGGCTCTATGCCGAGAAGGGCGAGGAGTTCCGGGCGCTCGAGTGTCTGCACATCGCCCGTCTCAAGGATCCCTTGAGCCCGGCGAACTTCAAGCTCGCGGCGCGCATCCATTTCCGCCTTCAGGATTACGACAGCGCCGCGGAGCTCCTCCAGCGTGCGTTGCGCTACAACCCGTTCGACCGCGAGGCCGCGGAGCTCCTCGGCCAGATCGAGTACGAGCGCAAGCAGTTCTCCGAGGCCCTCGCCGCTACGATCGACGCTTTTCTCCTCCTGCCCTCGGTGGACGAGGAGCGCGCCATCCGGCTGCGCCGGCGCATCCGGACCCTGAAGCACCTGCTCAACTGGCAGAGCAAGCAGGTCGTGGCGCTCTTCCGCGAGCGCGAGGAGCAACTCCACACTGCGTTCGACCGGCTGGAGTGGCGGCGTGAGCGCTTCCGCAGCGAGGAGACCTGGGAGAGCCTGGCGCTCGCGGCGCTGGTTGCCCCGCCCGACGACGGCGGCCGGTTGAAGATCGCCGCGCGCCTGCGCAAGCTCGCCGCCTGGTCGCACTTCACCGACGAGCAGATCTTCAAGCTCTCGGCCGCCGTGGAGGAGAGAAGCTACGAAGCCGGAGCGCGCCTCTTTGCGAACAACAGCGAGGGCGTCGACATCTTCCTGCTCGAGGAGGGCGAGATCAGCATCCAGCGCCCGACGCCCTACGGCACCTACCCTCTCGCCCTCCTGCAGGCGGGTTCGATGTTCGGCGAGGTGAACTTTCTCACCCGCGGCGTGCGCACCGGCGACGCCGTGGCGCTCAAAGCCTGCCGGCTGCTGATCTTCGACGGCGCCGAGCTCGAGGCGCTTTCGGGCAGCTGGTCGGAGTTCGGTGTCCAGCTCTACTGGGGCCTCTGGCACTCGCTCGCCGGGAAGCTGCGCTCGACGAACGACCAGTTGAAGACCTTCTTCTCCGCCGACAAGCAGCCGGAGAACTTCCTCCGGCTGCGGCGCGGCCGCGACGCCGGGGGAACGGTCGAAGTGCCGCCCGACGACAAGGTGCGCCTCTTCCAGGAGCAGGGACTGTCGAGCAAGGAGCTCACGACCCTCGCGACCTTCTCGAAGGAGCTTCGTTTCGAGCCCGGCGGCGCGCTCTTCGCCGAGGGCGACGACGGCCACGAGATGTACGTCGTGCTCGAAGGCAAGGTGTTGATCAGCAAGTACATCCCGGGAGCCGGCGAGGAGGCGCTCGCCATTCTCGAGCGCGGCGACTTCTTCGGCGAGATGTCGCTCATCGACGGCGACCCGCGCTCGGCCGACGCGCGCGCGCACGGCGGAGCGCTGACCGTGCTGGCGCTCGACCAGGCGACCATCCAGGAGATGCTCGTCCTCGATCCGCAGGCCTCGCTCGACTTCCTGAAGCTGCTCTGCCGGCTGGTCGCCAAACGCCTCCGCGAGATCGACGAGAAGGTCATCGGCTGGCGGATCATGTCCGGCGAGCGGACTCCCGAGATGTCGGCAGACCACGCGTAACGAGCAGGCGTTCGGGATCGATCCAGCGGCGCGCCGCTGCTGCCACCTCTTCCGCCGTGAGCGCCGCGATCTTGCCGGCGTGCCAATCCGGATCGTCGAGCGGCAGGTCGAGGAGCGCCGCCACCGCCAGGAGGTCGGCCCACTGCCGGGCCGTCTCGCGCCGGAACGGCTCTCTGCCGAGCAGATAGGAGCGGGCGCTCTCGAGCTCCTCGGCCGGGATCGGTTCGGCGAGGAAGCGCGCCAGCTCGTCACGCACCGACGCCTCGGCCTGATCGAGCGTTTCGGGCGCGGTACCGACGTAACAGACCAGGCGGCCTTCGTCGATCCCCGCGCCGGCAACGGTATCGGCGGTCGCGGAGTAAGCCAGGCCTTCGCGCTCGCGGATCCGCTGCGGAATCCTCCCGGTGAGACCCGAACCGGTGCCGAGCAGCACGGCCGCGACCTCGAGAGCCGGATAGTCGGGATGCGCCCGCGCCACGGTTCGCGAGCCGAGAAACAGGTGCGCCTGATCCTGGGCATGCGTCCCGATTTCGCGCCGCGCCACCGGCGTCGCGGAGGGGCTCGCCGGCACCGGGCGCGCGTCGCTCCCACCCGCCTGCCCGCCCACCGCCACATCGCCGAAGAGCTCGCCGACCCGCGCTTCGACCTGCGCCTCGTCGATCTCCCCGGCCACGGAGAGATGGGCGCCCCAGTTCAATGCCGCGGCGTGGAACTCGCGGCAGTGCTCTTGGCCGAGACGAGCGAGGCTCGCCGGGTCGCCCTGCAGCGGCCGGCCACGCGGATGGGGCGCATAGACCTGTTCGGCGAAAGCCCGCGCGGTCATGAGGTCGGCCTGATCGGCCTGAGCCTCGAGCTCGGCTGCCGCCTGACGTGCCAGCCAGCGCAGCCGGTCCTCGGGAAAGACCGACTCGAAGGCGAGCTCGGCGACCCATTCGAGTGCCAGCTGCCAGTCCACCGCCAGGGCGTCGAGCGCGAGGCCGTGGGTCTCGTACCCGCCGAAGCTCGAGAGGATCATGCCGCGGCCCTCGGCCTCGGCGGCGATCTCGTCCCAGGAGCGCCGGCGCGTGCCCTCGGTGAGAAGCCTGCCGGTGAGCAGCGCCTGTCCGGGGACCCTCTCGCAGCGCGCGCCGCCCACGAGAAGGAGTCGCACGGCGACGACCGGCGCGCCCTCGGTGCGGCGCAGACGGGCCTTCATTCGTCCTCCGGCAGGGAGAGGCCGAGTACCGATCCGGCCTGCGGGTCGAGGTAGCGCCGCGCCAGGCGCTGCAGCTCGTCGGCGTCGCATTCGAGCGCCCGGCGGACGAGCTTCTCCGGCTGAAGGAGATCGCCGTGCGCGAGCGCCAGCGCCGCGGTGATCGCCTGCTGATGGATGCGCTCCTGCTGAAACACCCAATCGGCGAGGAGAATCTGCTTGCCGCGTTCGAGCTCGACGTCGCCGATGAGGCGATCGCGCAGGAGGGCGAGCTCGCCCTCGAGCCGGCGCTCGACCTCCGCGGCGTCGCCGCCCGGGAGAAGCTCGAAGGAACAGGCGAGGTGCGCGGCGACTTCGGCCTCGGCGAGCCCGCTCGTCGCGGCGAGGCAGAGCTGCCCGACATCCACGAAGGCGCGATGCAGGCGGCTGGTGCGGCCGCCCCCCAGGATCGTCGCCAGCAGGCGGAGGCCCGCATGATCGGGGTGCTCGGGCGCAGGAGCCGGCAGCGCGAGCAGGAGCCGCGCGACCTCGCCGTGCCGCCGCTCGAGCCGGCGCGCGCCGCCGAGCGCCGGAGCGCCGGCGACCTCCGGGCGCGCCATCGCCGCCGGCGGCAGATCCCCGAACGCCTCCTCGACCCTGGCCGAGCTCTCCGGGCCGAGGTCTCCGGCCACGACGAGCAGGGCGTTCGCGGGGCGATAGAACCGGTCGTGGAATGCGGCGAGACTCTCGCGGTCGATGCCCGCGAGGTCGGCCTCGGTACCGAGCACCGGCGTCCCGTAGGGGTGGCCCGGGAAGAGCTCCGCCTGCACCGCGAGCTCGAGCGCGTCCCAGGGCTCGTCGCGGTACATCGCGAGCTCTTCGAGGATCACCTGGCGCTCGCTCGCCACCTCTGCCGCGTCGAGGGAGAGCGCGGTCATCCGGTCGCGTTCGATGGCGAGCGCCTCGTGCCAGCGATCGGCCGAGAAGGAGAAGTAGTAGGCGGTGAGATCGTGGCTGGTGAAGGCGTTGTTGTTGCCGCCCAGTGCCTGGGTCCGGCGATCGATCTCGCCCGGGCCGTAGCGCGCCGAGCCCTTGAACATCATGTGCTCGAGAAAGTGCGCACTGCCGCTCTCGCCGGCGGCCTCGTCGCGTCCGCCGACCCGGTAGAGCAGCACCGTGGTCACGATCGGAGCCTGGCGATTGGCGATCAGACAGACATCGAGACCGCTCGCGAGACGCCACTGCTCGACGCGCCCGGAGCCCGCGAAACCGCGCACCGCGTGTACCCACGGCGAAGCGGACTGCGAAGCGACTCCTGGACGGGCCGTTCGGACGAAAGGCCGGATCCGGGAACTCAGGGGCGCTCGCCCAGGCGGCGCTTCTTGCCCTTGGCGGAGGGTGGCCGCAGGTCGACCGAGACCAGCGTCGGCGACGGCGCCTCGGGCGAGGCCGAGACCCGGATCGTCATCGTCCGGCCCTCGTGGAGGATCCGCACGAGGTGATCGCCGCTCTCCGGGAGGTCGTAGGCGCGGCCATCCCGCTTCTTGGCGTTCCAGGTGCCGGCCTGGCCGATCACCCGACCGTCGATCTTCACGATCGCCTCCGGCGGTTCGACGACGAACGAGAGCGCCATTCCGGTGACCATCATGCGGTCGATCCGCGGGTCGACCCCGGGACGGTCGACGACCGGTTCGTTCACCTCTTCCGAGGCCTCCTCCGGCGCCGGTTCCGATTCGGCAACGGCCGGCGCTACGACCGGCGGCGGCACGGGGGCCGGCTTCGGCCTCGCCGGCTCGCTCTGGGCTTCCTGGGCAGGCGTCTGAACCGGCGGCGCCGGCTTCGGTTCTGGCACCGCGGGCGGGGTCTGCACGAAGCGCTCGCCAGCATCCGCGACCTTCGACATCGCGCCAGGATCGCTCGCCGGTGCGTTGGTCGCCGACCTCGCGTCCGAGGAGTCCGCAGGGCTCCCCGGCGCGGCTTCGCCGGGCTTCGTTCCCGATGGGTCGGTCGTGGCGGCAACCTTCGTCTCCGCCTTCCCGGCCTGCTTCGCGGCGATCCATCGGCGCGTCGCGAGACCCCCCACCACGAGCGCCAGCACGAGCAGCGCCACCGCTCCGCCGGCGACCCAGAGCCCCGTGCGCGAGCTGCCACCGGTGGCGCCGGCAGCGGAACCGACGAGCGGCCGCGGCGGTACCGGTGGATGAGAGGCCAGCATTTCGGTCGGCGCCTGGGTGAACGACGACGGCATCGCAGAACCAGCAGCCCGCGGCGGCGCCGGCGGCGCGGCGGAGTGTGCCGTGACGGCATCCACCGCGCGCTCCGATGTCGACATCCGGCGGGTGGAGTCGGTCGGCGCGCCGGCATCTTTCGCCGCCGGGCTGTCGAGAATCGAGGCCGGAATCTCCTGCTCGCAGATCGCGAGATCGCGCGCCACCTCGCCGGCGGTCTTGTAGCGCTCGTCGCGGTCCTTCTGCAGCATCCGCTGCAGAACCCCTTCGAGGCGCGTGCCGAGCTCCGGGCGGTCGACCACGATCGACGGCGGATCGCGATGGAGGATCTGATAGACCAGGGTCGTCAGCGTCTCGCCCTGGAACGGACGCCGGCGCGAGAGCACCTCGTAGAGGAGGACACCGAGCGAGAAGATGTCGCTCCGGCCGTCGAGCTCGTCGCCGCGGATCTGCTCGGGCGACAGGTAGTGCGGCGAGCCGACGACCGAGCCGGTCATCGTCAGGTCGGAGGTCTGGTCCTTGAGCTTGGCGATACCGAAATCGCTGACCTTGACCGTGCCGGTAGCGGCGGAGATGAGCAGGTTCGAGGGCTTGATGTCGCGATGCACCACACCCTGGCGGTGCGCGTAGTCGAGCCCCTCGGCGGCCTGACGGACGAAAGCGATCGCCTCCCGCAGAGTGACCGGGGGATCGACCTCGAGGCGCTGCGCAAGGTCGCTACCCTCGACGCACTCGAAGGCGAGATAGAGGACACCGGCGTCTTCGCCGACGTCGAACAGCGCCACGATGTTGGGGTGCAGGAGCTTGCCGGCGGCGCGGGACTCGCGCTCGAGACGGCGCTTGCGCTCCTCCATCTCATTCGGGCGGCCGGCCTCGATCTTGACCGTCTTGATGGCGACACGACGGCCGATCTGGGGGTCCTCGGCGAGGAAGACCTCCCCCATCGCGCCCGCGCCGAGCATGCGCAGGATCTGGTAGCGGCCCAGCCGCCCGCCTTCGACGATCGGACTCAACGCCTGACATCTCCCGGGACATCGCCCGGCATCGACCCCGAGACAGCGCCGCTCTCGCGCTCCGCGATCAGCTGGCGGGCGCGCCCGAGGTCGTCCGCATGCACGAGGATGCGCACCTCACCGAGCTTGCCGAAGGTCGCGGGCTCCTGATGGAAAAGGAGCGACTCGATCTGCGACGCGATTCCTTCGGCCTCGAGGAATCCGGCGACCAGCGACGCATCCTCTTCGGTACCGACGGTTTCGACGATTTCCCAGTTGTCCATGGCTCTCGGCCCACCTGCGGCCGCCTCCTCTTGCCCCTCCATGATAGCGCCCTCCCGACCCGATCGGCGGATTCCCGGCGGGCGGGGGCGACCGCCCGGCTCAGCGCGGAGGACGACGGCGGAAGCGCTGATCCGCCTCCGCCTCGAAGCGGCCGGAAGCTCCTGCCCAGAAATGCCGCTCGACGCGGAAACTGCCGTGCCCGATCTCGATCCAGTGCAGGCTGTTGCGGCCGATTTCGGGCCCGCGCCCGCGGCTCGAGGCGGTCGTCCCGGTATGCAGGGCGAGGAATCCGTCTTCGCCCAGCGGGCGGAGCTCGAGCGTCTGGTGGAGGTGCCCTGAGAGCACCAGATCGACCCGCTCTCTCCCCCAACGCGCGATCGCCTCGCCGGCCCGCCAGGCCGGGTGCTCGCATTCGACTCCGGGCGGACGGACCAGGTGATGATGCGCGACGACGATGCGAAAGAGCGCCGCGGGCGCCGCTGCGAGCAGGGCATCGACCTCGGCGAGCCGCCGGCGGCGGATTCTGCCGCCTTTGAGAGCGAACGCCTGCGCCGTGTTGACGCCGGCGACCAGGAGCTCGTCGTCCCGGAAGACCGGTTCGAGCTCGCGGTCGAAGTGCCGCCGCCAGGCGCCGAACGGCGAGAGCAGCCGTTCCCAGACCCGATAGAGCGGCACGTCGTGGTTGCCCGGCACGGCGACGACCGGCGCGATCCGCGCCAGCTCGTCCACGAAGGCGCGCGCCTCGCGGAACTGCCGCGGCTTGGCACGGATCGTCAGATCGCCCGAGAGGATCACCAGGTCCGGCCGCCGCACCGCCGCGAGCTCCAGCACCCCCGCCGAGACCTCCGGCAGATGCTTCGGCCCGAAATGGATGTCGGAAATATGCAGAACGTTGCGCAGTGGGAACCCCAGCCGCGAACTCTAGCCTATGGAGCCATCGCGGCCGGAAAAGAAAGGAAAAGCAGAGGCTTCCAGAAAAGGAAAAACAACAAAGAAATGGACCGGTCCACCACGCAGGCGTGGCGGCTCGCGGCGGGCGGGATTCGAGCACCACAGAACGGAAGCTACGCCCCCCCGAGCGCGAGTCGCGCCTCCGCCAGAAGCTCAGCCCCCGCCACCTCCCCCCGCATCACCCGCACATTCTGCGAGGCCGACCGGGCGCACTCGGCGCCGCAGCCGGTGAGCAGCACCGGCATCGCCGGCGCCAGCGTCGCGAGACCGCGCGCCAGCGCCAGCCCGTCGTACTCGCGCATGAAGCGCGGCGCCACGACGAGGTCGACCTCGCCTTGCAGCTGCATGTATCTGCGGAAGGCCGCGAACCCGTTCGCGACCTCCACCACTTCGAGCCGCGCCGACCGGAGCGCCGCCGCGAGCCCCGCCCGCAACTGCACATCCAATTCCGCCAGGAGTACCCGCCGCACCGGACCCGCCGTTCTCTCGCTCACGAGAGAAGAGACAGGCACAAGCGGGTTGTGGAACAGTGCGCGGTGAAGTGGCGGAGTCGTCTCCCTGCAGCGGAGGCGCGGGGTTTTGGTATTCTGCAGCGAAAGCGAGGCCACAGAATGAAGCACTTCACAGCGGTCATCGAACGCGACTCCGACACGGGGCTCTACGTCGGTTGGGTCCCGGGCTTCGCGGGCGCGCACAGTCAGGGCGAGACGCTGGACGAGCTCCGCGCCAACCTGCAGGAGGTCGTCTCGATGCTCCTCGAAGAGGGCGGCCCTCGCCTCGAGAGCGAATTCGTCGGCACCCAGACCATCGAAGTGGCCTGAACTTTGAGCAAGCTGCCGGTCCTGAAGCCACGCGAAGTTGTGGCACTTCTCGGGAATTTGGGATTTGCAGAAGTTCGACAACGCGGGTCCCATCGCCAGTTTCGCCATGCCGACGGTCGCGGAACGACCGTGCCATTTCATCCCGGGCGCGATATCTCGCCGACATTGCTTCGCCAGATCGCCGGGGACATCGGACTCTCTGTCGAAGCCCTCCTGGGCGAGTGAGAGCCGAGGATCGACCGCCCGAGATGGCTGGGCGACGAGGAGAATCAATGCGACGGACTTCTACCTGGACTCGATGCACCGCAGCTGCGATCCGCACGGCGCTGGTCGTCGTCTTGGGCTCCCTTCCCGGCGCCGCGCTCGCGGCAGTCTGGACGAGCGGCGGGCCCTACGGGGGACCGGTCCGGCAGCTCCGGATCGACCCATCGACATCCAGCACGCTCTATGTCGCGACCAACCACGGCGGGATCTTCAAGTCCGTCGATTCCGGCAGCACCTGGGCGCCGATCAACACGGGGTTCGGCATTCTGGACACGCGGGACCTGGCGATCGATCCGATCACCCCGTCGACGCTCTACGTGGCGGCCTATGACAACGGGATCTTCAAGTCCACCAATTCCGGCGGCGCCTGGGTGTGGTCCGGCACCGGCTTGCCGCCCTTCTCGCGGGTCCATCGCCTGGCCGTGAATCCGACGACCCCCGGCACGCTCTACGCGGGGCTGCGGGGCGGCGGCGTCTGGAAGTCGATCGATTCCGGCGCGACCTGGGCCGAGGCGAGCACGGGACTGACCGACCTCTTCATTACCGATCTCGCCATCGATCCCGTGACGACCTCGACGGTCTACGCGGGGACGCGCAACTCGGGAATGTGGAAATCCACCGACTCCGGCGGCAACTGGGTCGCCGCCAACACCGGGCTCGCCGATCCGGTCATCGCTGCCGTGGCGATCGATCCCACCACCCCCGCGACCCTGTATGTCGGGACGAACGGCAGAGCATGGAAGTCCATCGACGCCGGCGCCACCTGGGTCCCAGCCGATGCGGGGCTACCCGCGAGCGTCACGGCTTTTGCGATCGATCCCGCGACGACCGCAACGCTCTATGCGGGGACCCTCGCCAGTGGGGTCTACAAGTCGATCGACGGCGGCGGCACCTGGGTCTCCGCCAACACGGGAATCGAGAGCCAGAGCGCCTGGGCCGTGGCGATCGATCCGTCGGCCACCGCGACTCTCTACACCGCGACGACCCAAGGGGTCTTCGCGTCCACGAACGCCGGCGGCGCCTGGACAGGGACCAGCACGGGAATGACGAATCTCCGCATCCACACTCTCGCGGTCGATCCGGCAACCCCCACGACCGCCTACGCCGGGAGCGATCGTGGCGAGATGTGGAAGTCCACCGATTCCGGCGCCACCTGGGGAACCTCCAGCTCGGGCCTGCCGACCGATCTGACTCTCCTGGAACTGGCGATCGATCCAGTGACACCGACCACCCTGTACGTCGGGACTACCGGCGGGGTCTGGAAGTCCGCCGATTCCGGCGCCACATGGCAGGCCGCGAACACGGGGCTGACCAGCTCGTGGATCCATGCGCTGGCGATCGATCCGATGGCGCCCTCGACGCTCTATGCCGGGACGCAAGACGGCGGGCTCTTCAAGTCGACCGACGCCGCCGGCACCTGGGTCCAGGCGAACACGGGCTTATTCAGCCTCTTCGTCAACGCCCTGGCGATCGATCCCGTCGCGCCATCCACGCTCTATGCCTCAACCGTCGACATGGGGCTCTTCAAGTCCACCGACGCCGGCGCCCACTGGGTCCCAGCCAATGAAGGACTGGCCGGTCACACCGTCACGACCCTGGCGATCGATCCCGCGACTCCGGCGACGCTCTATGCCGGAATCAGCGAAGGGGTCGTCAAGTCCACCGACGCCGGCGGCAGCTGGCTCTACTCCGGCATCGGACTGCCCCTGGGGAGCCTCTACGTCATGGCCCTGGCGATAGATCCGACCAACCCCTCCACGCTCTACGCCGGAACTACGTACGCTGGCGTCTTCCAGTCCACGAACTCCGGCGAATTCTGGACGGCCATCAATACGGGACTGCCCCACCTGATCCTCTACGCTCAGGCTCTGGCGCTCGACCCCACGGGGGAGACGCTGTATGTGGGGTTCAACGGCGGCAGCGTTTGGCAGCTGGCCATGCCCCGAATCTTCGCCGGCGGTTTCGAGGCCGGCGACACCTGTGCGTGGAGCGCGACCGTCGGCGGCGGATGCTAGAACGCTTCGCCCCTTGAAGACGCCTGCCGGCTGCGGCTACGGGGACAACTGTTCGAGCACGATCCGTTCGGCCGGCTCGAGCGCGGGCAGGAGCTCCGGGCGATCTTCGACCAGCCCCTGGGCGTCGGCTAAATCCTGCAGGCGCTTCGAGCGGCGGCGCGCGGGATCCTGCGCGGCGCGCAGTTTGGCACGCAGCAGATCGATGGGGGCGAGAATCGGCAGCGGGAGGCCGTCGATCTCGATGACTCCGGCGCGGGCGACGCCGTCCGCCAGAACGGGGTCGTCGGTGATCTGCACCGGCGTGCCATCGGTCGACACCCAATTCTCGGAATGTTCGAAAGTCCCGGTGCGCCGGAACCCGGCGGCCTCGAGGGCGGTCGCGGGCCAGTCCGCGCGGTCGACGAGCGCGAGGTCGATGTCGATCGTCGTACGCGGCTCATGTCGGTGCACCTGCAAGGCGACCCCGCCGATCACGGCGTAGGCCACCTTCTCGTCGGCGAGGATCCGCGCCAGGAGTGCGAGCGTCGGCCGCTTGGAGCCGTCCATGAGCCCCTCCATCCACCGATAGAGCCGGTCGAGTGTGAAGCCGGTTTCGAGCTGTGCGACGGACATCGGAGGGGGGCCTTCGCCCGGGGCCTCAGCCGAGGTCGTCTTCGATGCGGGTGAGGACCTCCGCTTCGACGCGGGCGACGGCGAGGGCCGAGAGGGCGGAGAGGAGCGTGCGGCCCTGACTGCGGCCGAGCAGGTAGCCGCCGAGACCGGCGAGGAGGAGCGTCGGCAGCGGGTGGCGCCGCACGACCTTGCGCCAGTCGACCTCCGGAGGAACCAGGTCGTCGATCAGGTCGTCGGCGAGCGACGAGAGGCCGTCGGGGCCGTCGTCGTCCGCGAAGACGCGCCGATGACGCAGGAGATCGCGGTCCAGGAGGTCGTCCGGATCGTCGAAATCGTCGAAATCGTCATCGTAGGCGGGCTGGGCGGCGGCGTAGTCGGCGGCGGGCGAGGAGTGACCCCTCTCGCTACCCGACGAATGAAACCGCGAGGCCCTGTCGGCGCGTGCCGAGGGAGGAGCCATCGGCTTCCCTAGTCGTCGCGGCGGCGGCCGCCACGTACCAGCAGGCCGATGACGAACCCGACACCGGCCGCGATGAGGATCGACTTGCCCGGATTCTCGCGCACGTAGACGTTGACGTTGTCGGTCACCTGCGCGGCGTCGTGACGCACGCGCTGGTAGCCGGCGCGCACGCCCTCGGCCGCCGCGTCGTACTTCTCGCGCGCCGCCGAGCCGAGACGCTGGGCGCGTCGCCGGACCTCGCGCTGCGCCCGGCGGGCATTGCGCTCGAGATCCTCGGCCGCGCCTTCGAAGCGATCGCGCGCCTCGTCGATGCCATCGTCGATCACGTCCCGAGTGCCTTCGACGGCGTCGGAGAGCACCTGTCGCGCACGATCCACAACTTTGTTGTCGGCCATCTCTTCCTCCTCGCGAGCCCACCGTGTCTGCCGAGGCGCGTCGACCCGGGCCCGGGTTCCGTCCGCATGATAACCCCTCCGGAGCCCGCGGCCAATCGAGGAAAACCGCGGGTCGCGGGAGCCGCGGGTGGGAAGGGCGATCGCGGGCGGCGGCGCGATATCGCCGCTGCTACACTCGAGGCTTCCTGGAGGAGCCATGGGCCAAGTCAAGTTCGTCGGAGCGTGTGGCACGGTCACCGGCAGCTGCACACTGCTCGAGCTCGGTGTCGCCCGCCTGCTCGTCGACTGCGGCCTCTTCCAGGGCGACGAGGAGCTCGAGCAGCGCAACTGGAACCCCTTCCCGTTCCGGCCGCAGGACATCGACGCGGTGGTGCTCACCCACGCCCACCTCGACCACACCGGCCTCCTGCCCCGACTCGTCGCGCAGGGCTACGGCGGGCCGGTCTACTGCACGCGCCCGACCCGCCCGCTCGCCGGGCTGGTGCTCGAGGACGCCGGGGAGTTGCAGGAGGAAGAGGCCCGCTTCGCGAAGAAGAAGGGCTACAGCCGGCACGCCGACCCCCGTCCACTCTTCACGCGCCGTGACGCCCAGCAGGCGTTGCGGCTCCTCGAGCCGGTCAAGTTCGGCGACGAGCACGAGATCGCTCCCGGCGTCACCCTCCGCTACGTCCGCGCCGGGCATCTCCTGGGCGCCGGCTCGGTGGAGATCGCCGCGAAGAGCGCCCTCGGCGGCCGCCAGCGCTGGCTCTTTTCCGGCGACGTCGGGCGCTACGGCGCGCCGATCCTGCAGGATCCGGAGCCGCCGGGCGCGGCGCCCGACGCGCTGGTGCTCGAATCGACCTACGGCGACCGCGACCATCCCGACGAGGATCCTCGGCCGCACCTCGCCGAGATCATTCGCAGGACCTTCGATCGCGGCGGTTGCGTGGTGATCCCGGCCTTCGCTCTCGGCCGCACCCAGGACCTCCTCTTCCATCTCTCGGAGCTCGCGCTCGCCGGCGCGGTCGATCCCGATGCCGTCTTCCTCGACAGTCCGATGGCGATCCGCGCCACCGAGATCTATCGTCAGGCGGCCCCGGAGTTCGACGCCGAGACGCAGGCGCTGATCCGGGCCGACGCCAACCCGCTCGCCGTCGACCGCTTTCGCCGCTGTCATACGGTCGAAGAGTCGAAGGCGCTCAACGAGCGCCGCGAGCCCGCCGTGATCGTCGCCGCGAGCGGTATGGCGACCGGCGGTCGCGTCGTCCACCACCTCGGCCGCCGGCTGCCGGATGCGAAGAGCTCGGTGGTCTTCGTCGGCTACCAGGCGGCGGGCACGCGCGGCCGGGCACTGCTCGACGGCGCGCAGACGATCTCGATCCACGGCCGCCGCGTTCCGGTGGCGGCAGAGATCGTGCAAATGCAGGGGCTCTCGGCGCACGCCGATTGCGACGAGCTCCTGCGTTGGTGCCGGGCGTTGCCCGGCAGGCCGCGGCGCGTCTTCCTCAACCACGGCGAAGATCCGGCGAGAAAGGCCCTCGCCGCCGCGATCCACGAGCTCGGCTGGCCGCGTCCGGAGCTGCCGCTCGCGGGGACGAAGGCCGATTGGTGAAGAAGGCCCCGCTCGCGCCGTTCGCCCCTCTGGCGAATGCAGTGCAGCAGGGCGCGACCCGGGCGCAGCGCGTGGTCGCCTTTCTCCGGCGGGCGCTGCGCAAGGCGCACGGCGACCGCCTCGGCCTCGTCGCCTCGGCGCTCGCCTTCTCGAGCGTCCTTTCGGCGGTGCCGCTGCTGGCGGTGATCTCGCGCTTCGTGGCGCGCGCCGTCCAGCAGGACGAGGGCCGCACGCTCAGGGTGTTGACCCAGCTCCTGCCGTACTCGGAGCAGACGCTCGTCACCGCGATCGACTCGTTCGTCGCGCAGGCCGAGGCGCTCTCCGGACTCGCCATACTCGGCTTCCTGGTGACCTGCGGCGCGACGTTCCTCACGATCGAAGGAGCGATCGACAAGATCTTCCGCGTCGAACGCCGCAAGGGGCGGATCCTGCACCGCCTCTTCTCGTTCTCGCTGGTCGTGGTCTGGGGACCGCTGGCGATCGCCGGGTTGGTGGCACTGCTCCTTCACCTGGCGGAGAATCCGGCCTTCTCCGGCTACCTGCGCCGATCGATGCTCGCCCTCTGGCTGCCGCCGCTCCTCACCTTGCTCGGCCTCACGCTGCTCTTCTGGTGGGTGCCGAACCGCAAGGTCAAAGTGCGCAACGCCCTCGCCGGCGCCGCCGTCGCTGCGCTGGCCCTCCACGGCCTGCAGTTCGGCTTCCGTGCCTACGTCGGCCTCTTCAGCGCCGCCTCGCGCGTCGTCTACGGCTCTTTCGCGATCGCTTTCTTCTTCATGCTCTCCCTCCAGATCGCCTGGTGGCTGATCCTCGTCGGCATCGAAGTCACGGCGAATCTGGAGCTGGGCGAGGAGACGGTGCCGACGGAACCTCGCCTCGGCGCCCCCCCGCCTGCGACCGCGCGCACGGACGGTGAGGGGGGCGAAGAGGCGATCGAAGTGGCGAGCGGAACCGCGCGGGGGGGCGAGTCCGGCTAGTCCCGGTTCGCTACCAGCGCACCTTGCCGGGACAATTCTGCAATCGAGCCCGACCGACGCCTCCAGATCGTGCCGAGGCGCTCGCAGATTCGGCGGGCGAGCCGTCGCGCCGCCATGGCACCCGGCTTGCTACCTCCCCCGCAGGAGGAAACTGCCATGTCGTTTTTCAAAAAGGACGCTCCGACCGGGAAGCCCGGCTTCGCGAACGTGAAGTCGGGCGCTTCGTCCACGGGCGAGGCTCCGAGAGCAACAGGCACGCCGGGGACGTCCGGTCCGAAGCCGGACTTCTCGAACGTGCGGAGCGGCGCCTCTTCGACCGCACCCGTGAGCGATGCCCCCGGCGCGACGACCTACGTCGTCCGCAGCGGCGACAGCCTGTCGAAGATCGCCAAGCGTCACTACGGGGACGCCAATCTCTGGCCGCGCATCCACCAGGCCAACCTCGAAGTCATCGGCAAGAGCCCCGATCTCATTCACCCGGGGCAGACGCTGCTACTGCCGCCGGTCTGACGAATCATCGTGTTGCCGGGTGGAAAGCCGCACCCGGAGCGTCCCATCTCATTCCAGGAGCCAGGCATGACAACGAAGAGAATCGCCGCCCCTACGGTCGCCGGAACCTTCGCCGCTGTGTTGCTGGTCGCTGCTTTCGGCGGAACCGTCGCCTGCAAGAAGAAAGAGACCGCGGCGCCGAGGCCCGCGCCCGAGACGACCACCTATTCGACGCCGGCCCCCGCGCCGGCCCCGGCTCCGGCCGGACTCGAGTTCCGCGAGCTGCGTCTGGGCAAGGCGGTGAACGCCGACAAGTCGGTGACCACCGACGTCGGGACTTTCGCTCCGGGCGACACCCTCTACGCCTCCGTGGCGACCTCCGGCAGCTCGGCCTCGACACCGATTCGCGCCCTGTGGACCTACCAGGACGGCCAGGTGGTGAGTGATGACACGCAGACGATCTCCGGCACCGGCTCCAACCTGACGGAGTTCCACATCTCCAAGCCCGACGGCTTCCCGGCCGGCAACTACAAGCTCGAGGTCTTCATCGACGGACGCTCCGCGATGAACCGCAGCTTCGACATCCGCTGACCCCCGCAGCACCCCGACAATCGCCCGGTCGAGCCGCCCAGGCTCGACCGGAAGCGGCAGTTCCGCTACGGAAGGACGGCGCTCCAGGCCTCGCTCGGGGCGACGCCTTCGAAGTCGTCAACGCCAGTGAAGGTGCCAGGCGATCTCCTGCCAGGGAGGGTGCCAGGCGATTTCCTTCGATTCTCAGCATGGCCGCAGGGCGGTATCCTTCTGCTGCAGGAAGGTGCCAGCAGGAAGGTGCAGCAGGAAGGTGCAGCAGGAAGGTGCCAGCCTATTCCTCGCGCAAAGCATTGCAATAGAGACGCTTGACAGTTGGGGTCCGCGATCGGCGTCGGCGGCCGACAGGGCAGCGCACGTACCTGCCTGGGTCGGAAATGGCATCCGAGTGGTATTCTCTACCCCATGATCACCACCATCGACAAGGCAGGCCGCGTGGTCATTCCGGCGGCCGTGCGAGAGCGGGCGGGATTCGAGCCCGGGACGCAACTGGACGTGCTGGTCGACGAGTTCGGGGTGAAGCTGGTGCGGCGCGTCTCGCCGCCGGCGCTGCGCCGCGTGCGCGGGCGCTGGCTCGCGCAACCGACGTCGCCCAAAGCTGTGCTGCCGAAGATCGACCCGGCGGCGTGGATCGACGAAGAGCGCGACCGGTGGCCATGACAGAAGCGCGACTTTCGCCGATCACGATCGGAGAAAGCGTGTCGAACGGAACGGTTTTCTTCGATACCAGCGTGCTCCTCGCCGGCCTGATCGATTTCGGCGAAAGCTCGGTCGCTCCCATCGCGCTTCTGGACCGGGTGGCCCGAAAAGAGATCGAGCGGCCCCAGACCGCCTGGCATTGTTGCCTCGAGCTCTTCTCCGTCGCGACTCGCCTCCCTGAGGAGTATCGCCTCACCCCCTCCGATGCCCATCGGCTGATCGGCGAGGAGATCCTCCCCCACTTCGTCGTCCACGACCTGCCGCCCGAGCGGCGCGCGCTGTTCTTCGCCGAGGCGGCGACGGACGCCATCGCCGGAGGGCGGATCTACGACGCCGAGATCGGCGCGGTCGCGGCAGCGGCGGGCGCCCAACTCCTCGTCACCGGCAACCGGCGCCACTTCATCTCTCTCCTGCGTCGCGGCATGCGGGTGCTCACCGCCGAAGAGCTCCTCGCGGAGATCCCCAGGTGATCGCCGACCGCCCGGCTCGCTCCGCATCTCCGGAGGTGCGCGCCTGGAGCGATCCGCTGCGTTGGCTCCTGCTGCCGTGGACGCTGCTCGTCACCTATCCGCTGATTCTCGTGAGCACAGCGCTCTTCGGCACGCTCGCGGTCACCCTTTCCCTGATCAGCAAGCATCTCGGCTTTCATGCCGGCGTTTTCTGGGCGCGGAGCCTCACCTGGGGGAGTTGGGTCCGGGTGCGGGTCGAAGGCCGCGAGCACCTCGCGCCGAACCAGTCCTACGTCATGCTCTCCAACCACCAGGGCGCCTACGACATCCTGGCGCTCTACGGCTTCCTCGGCCGCGAGTTCCGCTGGGTGATGAAGGAGGAGCTGCGCAAGGTCCCCTTTCTCGGCTGGGGGTGCGCTGCGATCGGCCACATCTTCGTCGACCGCGGGAACTCCGCCCGCGCCATCGCCAGCCTCGACGCCGCCAAGAGCCACCTCACCGGCGGTGTCTCCGTTCTCCTGTTCCCCGAGGGGACGAGGAGCGACGACGGCCGCCTGCTGCCGTTCAAGAAGGGGGGCTTCGCCATCGCCCGCCAGCTCGACCTGCCGATTCTGCCGGTCTCGATCACGGGCTCGAACCGGATCCTGCCCAAGGCCTGCCTCTTCCCGCGCCCCGGCACCGTTCGCGTGCGCTTCCATGAGGCGATCGTGCCGAGCGCTGTGCCCGACACCGCGGAGCTCATCGAGCGGGTGCGAGCCGCGATCGAGTCGGGCCTCGCGCAGGACGAGCGCTGACGGGGGCACGAGAGCGCACGCCCGATACCGGCGACCATCCCGGACCTTGGTCCAAGGAATTTTTCGGATGCCCATCTCTTGAAAGGCGCATAAGATGAGTGCTCTCGGTGATGCCCCTACTCTGGAGGCATTGCGACTGGAGACCACGCCGCTCGACGGCGAACGTCCACTCATGCCGACTTTCTGAGGAGGCACCATGACAAAGAAGAACCGACGGAAGATGATCCTCGCCGCATCGCTCTGCCTGTGCGCCCTGATCGCCCCTGCCGTATCACAGGCCCAGGCCGCCCCCGAGCTGAAGATGCCCCAGCCCGGCGTACCGGAGATCTTCACCCTGGAGGGCAAATTCGTCCGCGCCGCCTACAACAACGAGGGCTACGTCATCCTCGGCTACCAGCCCGCCAACCGCTCGATCGGCGGCAAGTGGATGCTGCTCGAGATCGGCGTCACGCTACTCGGCGACACGCCCAACTACAAGCTGACCCGCGACGCGCTTTCGCTCGAGACGCCCGACGGCAAGACGATTCCCCTTGCGACGGTCAGCGAGCAGCGCGCCGGCGGCACTCAGGGTCTCCAGGAGCGGGCGAAGATGCAGCGCGACTCGATCGACTACTTCCCGTCGCGGGCCAACCAGCCGTGCCGCCTCGCGTTCTTCGCCGATCTGGACTCGCCCGGGATGCCGTTCGACGAGGTCGAGCTCTCCCCCGTCCGCGCCTGCCTCGGCCGGATCTACTTCAACGTCCCCGAAGGCATCGCCTACGGACAGCACTGGCTGAACGTGAAGTTCCAGAACAGCCTCGTCCGCGTGCCCTTCAAGATCCTCACCAAGGACGAGGAGAAGTTCGTCGGCAAGAACCTCAAGGACATCCAGAAGCAGGTCGAAGAGGCGTTCCAGCCGAAGAACTGAGGCTCGCCCGCCGGGGGCGGCTCTACGGTCTCACTCGGAGGACGGCGCAAGGTGACACCCGTCACCCCGACAGGTCGGACCCCTTCCTGCGGCGGCCCCGCAGGAAGGGAGACCGCCGCAAGGAGGCGGGAACGGGCCTTGCGGCCCGGGAAGCCTGATTCCCTCCGCGGGCCGGCCTTTCGCGGAGTCCCACGGAGGAGTTGCCCATGCTGATCCCGCGCCGACCGTCGTTCCTCCTCGCTGGCCTCCTGTTCCTTGCGGCGGCGCTCGCGCCGGCCGCTCCGGCCGTTGCTCAGGCTCCGAGCCCGTCCACCGTCGAGATGCCCGACCCCGGGGTGCCGGAGGTCATCACCCTGAAGGGCAAGTTCCTACGCGTCGCCTACAACGACGAGGGCTTCGTCGTGCTCGGATTCATGTCCGCCAACCGCGCGATCGGCGGCGAGTGGATGCTGCTCGAGGTCGGAATGACGCAGCTCGGCAAGACCCCAGCCTACTCCCTCACGCGCGACGCGATCTCGCTCGAGACGCCGGACGGCAAGACCCTCCCCATGGCGGCGGTGAACGATCAACGGGCCGCCGGCACCGAGGCGCTGCAGTGGCGCGCCACCCGCGAGAACCCTTCGATCCTGTACTTTCCGACCTTCGCGAGCGAGCTCTGCCGCATCCCCTTCTTCGCCGACGTGGACTCCCCCGCGATGGTCTTCGACCAGGTCGAGCTCACCACCCGCCGCGGCTGCATCGGCCGGATCTACTTCCACCTGCCGGGCGGCATCGCGCTCGGGCAGCATTGGCTCAACGTGAAGTTCGCCGCGAGCGTCGTGCGGGTGCCGTTCACGATCCTGACCCCGGCAGAGGAGCAGTATCTGCAGGAGAACTTCAAGGAGATCAAGAAACAGGTCGCAGAGGCATTCCCGGCGAAGAGCTGAAGGCCGTCCCCCTGGACACCTGCCGCCCCTGTATGTACAGTATTACGTACAGTCCGGGAGCCCAGATATGGATGCCATCACCTACACCACTGTTCGTGCCAACCTCGCC
>JAGPDF010000076.1 GCA_018057705.1 Thermoanaerobaculia bacterium
CGAGGCCGTAGCCGCCGCTCCTCACCAGGTGGTCCGCTGACTGGAAGTAGGCGATGGCGTCGTCGACGAGCTCCCGCGACAGCGGCGTGCTGGCATCCGCGCGGAGGAACTCGCCGCTCTTCCGGTCGACCTCGAAGACGTCCTCCTGTTGATGCAGGCCGAGGATGGCGATCCTGCCGTTGCGCATCAGGGCGATGTCGCCGTTGTGGACGAGCAGCGCGCGTCCATCCTCCGGTCGCGTGTGCAGCAGGTCGTGACCGAAGAAACGGGACGGGTAGGAGAGACCGAGGAGCGCGAGGATCGTCGGCGGGACGTCGAGCGACGAGGCCAGGGTGTCGATTCGGGCGCCTTCCGGCAGCAGGCCCGGCGCCACCATCAGGATCGGCACCTCGTAGCTCCCGAGCGGAATCGTCGCAGCGCCGTAGACGCGGGCGCCGTGGTCCCCCATGACCACGAAGAGAGTGTGGTCGTAGTAGGACTTCTCGCGCGCGGCGCGGAAGAAGCGCCCGATCGCCCAGTCGGCGTAGCGCACCACGTTCTGGCGACGCTTGAGCCCCGGCAGGGGCTCGATGGTGCCCGGAGGGTAGGCGTACGGCCGGTGGTTCGAAACCGAGAGGATCATGGTGAAGAAGGGCTTCCCGGTCTGCTCCATGGCGTCCATCTCGGTGAGCGCGCGGTCGAGAATCGCCTGGTCCGAAACCCCCCAGGCGGTGCGGAACTCGTCGGCGGGGAAGTCGCTCTGCTCGACGATGCGTTGGACGCCGTTGGCCGAGAGATAGGGGCCCATGCCGTCGAAGAGCGCCCGGCCGCCGTAGACGAAGAGCGTCTGGTAGCCGTTCTGGCCGAGCACGCCGGGCAGGGTGAAGAGATCCTCTGCGCCGCGGCGCGAGACGATCGGCGCCCCGGGAAGGGGCGGCAGCGAGGAGGTCGTGGCCTCGATCGCCCGGATCGTCCGGTTGCCGGTTGCGTAGGCCTGGGTGAAGAGCGTCCCTTCGCGGGCGAGGGCGTCGAATTCGGGGGTGAGGGAGAGATCGCCGTCTGGAAGCTGGCCGGGATGCAGCGCCCCGATGAACTCCGCGCCCAGGCTCTCCTCGAGCAGCAGGACCACGTTCCAGGGATGCTCCGGTGCGATCGTCTGGATGGCGCGGATGGCGCGGGCGCTCGAGTTCGGGGCGAGGGCGACCGGCGTCGAGGCCGCTTCGGCGAGCAGCACTTCCAGCCGCTCGTGCGTTCGGGTCTCGTCGCGGGTGGCGTAGAAGCCGTCGTACGGGGCGTCGAGGCCGAGGAGGGCCTCGCCGAAGGCGTAGGTGCCGTTCGAGGTCAGCTCGCGCACCAGACGGTCGGGCGAGTGCTCGACGAGGGGGCGAGGCGAGACCGAGAGCGCGAGTACGGCGAGGATGCCGGCGTGGGCGAGGAGCAGCGCGAACCTCTCCCGGAACGGTGTCGGACGCTCCCAGGCGCGTGCCAGGGGCCGGCGCAGGGCGAAGGTGAGGCCCAGGACGAGCGCCGCCAGGGCGGTGAGAATTCTCCCCGTGGGATAGCTCTGCCAGATGTTGGTGACCACCTCCGTCGGGTAGAGCAGATAGTCGACGGCGACGAAGTTGAACCGGCTGTCGAACTCCTCGAAGAAGAACCACTCCGCAACGGCACTGAACAGAGCGCCGAAGAGGGTGCAGGCGAGGCCTGCGGCGAGCGCCACCCTCTGCCAGCGCGCCTGCCACCAACGCTCGGGGAGGAGAGCGAGATAGAGCACCCAGGGCAGGAGGCACCAGGCGGCGACCCAGAGGTCGAGCAGGGCGCCGGCGGCGAAGATCCGGCCGAGGGTGGCGATCGAGTGCGGGAGCTCGCCGCGCCCGGCGACGACCAGGGCGAGGCGGGTGAGGGTGGCGAGAACGACGAAGAAGAGGCCCAGACCGACAGCGATGCGGAAGCGCGCCGGAAGGCCGGGGCGGGTGGAGCGGGTCAGGGGGAGGCGCGCGGAAGCGGCGGACGGGTGCATGAACCTCGAAGTCTGTGCCCCGGGCGTGAACCCCCCATGAACGGTTCCAGGGAGGGCCTGCGCCCCCTGGCGGAGGCTTGTCGCCTCGCCGAGTCCGTCCAGCGGTCGCCGGCCGGGGCTTTCGGGTTCAGGGCGCCTTGAGGCGCAGGGTGATCTCGCCGCCGTCGCCCGAGAGCAGGACCTTGTCCCGGTCGATGCGGTCGATGCGGCGGCCGACGACGAACTCCCCGACGCCGACCAGGCGACCGTTGAGATAGGCGAACGGCGCCGTCTCGGAGTAGACGATGCCTCCGAGCTCGAGCTTCGTGCCGTCGGGGAACTCGACGCTGCGCAGATAGTCGCCGGAGCCGTTGGACCTCGCCTTGGCCGGCGCGGTGATCTCCTGCGGCGCTGGCGGCTCGCTGACGCTCGGCGAGGGTGGTGGCGGTCGCTGCGTGGTTTTCGGTAAAGGGGGGGTGGTGAGGGGGGGCGCCGTTGGCTCGCTGGCATTCGGCATCGTTGGAGGCGCGGCTGAGGCGGGACTCGGCGGTGTCGGAGCCACTTTAAGGAGTGGATCCATCTGCGCGTTCGGGCGCGGCGTGGACTGCGGCCTGGCGAACGGATTCGATCCCACGCTGCGTCCCGGAGCTGGCGCTTGCTGGACGTCGGGAAACGCGGTCGGTACCGCGAGTCCCTCCGTCACCCCGGCCGTTCCATCCTTCGCCAGCGCGCGGGCGTCGGGCGTCGCAGCTGTTTTTTCCATTACTGGAGCTTCTTTTCTTTCTGTCGGCCGGAGGAGCAGCAGCGCGATCGCGATCGCGGCGGCGCCGCCGACGAGCGCGAGGGCCGCGACGAGAGCCCGGTTGCGCCCGCCGGTGTGGCGGGAGCGGTAGGGCTGCAGGGGGGATTCGAACGGTGCCGGCTGCCCCTTGGCGCGCGCGTCGCGCGCCGCGGCTTCGCGTTCGGCCTTCTTGAGCGCTTCGCTGACCAGACTCACGAGGGCTTGCCCTCGAGCTCGCGGATGGCGCGGCCGATGAGCCTCCCGGAGAGGTGGTCCAGTCCCTCGACGTAGCCGGCGAGGAGCGCGGTGTCGCAGACCGCGTTGATCAGCCGCGGCACCCCCCCGGAGTAGCGGTGGATGCGCGACATCGCCCAGCGGCTGAAGGTGGGCCGGCCGTTGCCGCCGGCAACCTGCAGGCGATAGTAGACGTAGAGCTCGGTCTCCTCGCGCGACAGCGAGTCGAGGTGGTAGCGCACCGTGATCCGCTGCCGGAGCTGGCGCAGGCGCGAGTCATCGAGCATCCGCTTGAGCTCGGGCTGGCCGATGAGCACGATCTGCAGGAGCTTCTGCCGGTCGGTTTCGAGGTTGGAGAGCAGGCGCACCTGTTCCAGCAGCTCCATCGAGAGATCCTGCGCCTCGTCGATGATCAGCACGACGTCCTCGCCTTTCGGCACCTGGGCGAGCAGGAACTCGTTGAGCATCTCGAGATAGGCGACGCGATCGGTTCTCCCCGGGACCTTGAGGCCGAGCTCGACGAGGATGGTGCGCAGCAGCTGGGTCGAGGACATCACCGGGTTGAGGATCAGCGCGGTGCGGAACGTCGGCCCCAGGCGCTCGAGGGCGGCGCGGCAGAGAGTGGTCTTGCCGGCGCCGACCTCGCCGGTGATCTGGACGAACCCCTTGCGCTCGCGGATGCCGTAGAGCAGGTGCTCGAGAGCCTCGCGATGCCGGGCGGAAAAGTAGAGGAAGCGCGGGTCGGGAGTGATGTTGAACGGTGCCTCCCGGAATCCGTAGTGCTCGAGGTACATGCCGCTGGCGAAGTTACCATGGACCTCGGGTACGATTCGGGCTGCCGGCGGCGCACGGGCCGGCGGGGAGGATCACTGCGGATGGCTGCGATGGCTGAGAAGGCTGCGATGGATCGTTCGAGCGCCTGGGGCATCGTCACGGAGCACGTCGCGGCGGCGGGATTGCGACGGCACATGCTCGCCGTCGAAGCCGTGATGCGCTTCTACGCCGCGAAGCTCGGCGAGGACCCCGACCTCTGGGGGCTCGCCGGCCTCCTCCACGATTACGACTGGGAGATCCACCCCACCCTCGACGCGCATCCGAAGGCGGGCATCCCTCTGCTCGCGGAGGCGGGAGCGCCGGAGGCGGTCCTGCAGGCGATTCTGGCGCACAACGAGGAGGGCACCGGAGTCGCGCGGCGGGCGCCGATCGATTTCGGCCTCCTGGCCTCGGACGAGGTCACAGGATTGGTGATCGCGGCCGCCCTGGTGCGGCCGTCGAAGGACGTCCGCGACGTCGAGCTCAAGTCGATCCAGAAGCGCTGGAAGGAGAAATCGTTCGCGGCCGGTGTCGACCGGCCCCATGTCGAGAGTGCCACCGCCGACTTCAGCGCCGCCTGCTTCGCCGGCGGCCTCGACCTCTGGCTGCACGTCGGCAACGTCCTCGCCGCAATGCAGGGGGAGGCGGCGGCTCTCGAGCTCGACGGACGGATGGCCAAGGGGGCGTGATGGCCCGATTCGGCCGTTCGATGCTGGCGCACTTCGCGCTCGACCCCGCCGTCACGTACCTGAACCACGGCACCGTCGGGGCGCCGCCGCGGCGCGTGCTGGCGGCGCAGCAGGCGATCCGCGACGAGATCGAGCTCCAGCCGTCGCGCTACCTGCTGCGCGAGCTTTCGGAGATCTGCGTCGGAGTGCCGCGCGCCGAGCCACCGCGCCTGCGCACCGCGGCGGCGGAGGTGGCGGCCTTCTTCGGCGCGCGCGGCGAGGATCTGGTCTTCGTGGACAACGCGACCACCGGTGCCAACGCCGTTCTGCGCTCCGTGGCGCTCGCGCCCGGAGACGAGATTCTGGTGACCTCGCTCGGCTACGGCGGGGTCACCAATGCGGCGCGCTACGTCGCGCGCGAGCGCGGGGCCACGGTTCGCGAGGTGGCGATTCCGGCATCGACGGAGCGGCCGGAGGAGGTCGTCGAGGCGATCGACGCCGCGCTCGGCGCGCAGACCCGCCTCGTCGTCGTCGACCACATCGCCTCCGACAGCGCGCTTCTCCTGCCGGTCGCGGAGGTGGCGGCGCGTTGCCGGGCGCGTGACGTGCCGGTTCTGGTGGACGGTGCTCACGCGCCGGGGTCGGTTCCCCTCGACCTGCCGTCGATCGGCGCCGACTGGTACGTGGGCAATCTCCACAAGTGGGCCTGGGCACCGCGCAGCACGGCCATCCTCTGGGCGCGCCCGGAGCGCCAGGCGATGCTCCATCCGCCGGTCATCTCCTGGGGGCTCGACCAGGGCTTCACGACCGAGTTCGACCTCGTCGGCACGCGCGATCCGTCGCCGTGGCTCGCGGCGCCGGCGGCGCTCGAGCTCCTGGCCGAGTTCGGGGCCGAAGAGGTCCGGGCCTACAACCACGACCTCGCCTTCCAGGCCGGCGAGCGGCTGGCGAAGCGCTGGGGGACCGAGTTCCGGACGCCGCGCTCGATGGTCGCCTCCATGGTCTCGGTGCCGTTGCCGGAGCGCTGCGGCGGCACGTCCGCGGAGGCCGGGGAACTGCGCGACCGCCTGCTGTTCGAAGACGGCATCGAGCTCCACATCGCGGCGCGGGAAGGGCGGCTCGCCGCCCGGGTCGCGATCCAGATCTACAACGACCTCGCCGACGTCGATCGCCTAGGCGAAGCCATTGCCAGACGCTGAGGCGATCGCCCGACGCTGAAGCGCCAGAGAGGAATCCGTTCCATGCCGAGACTTCTGCTGCTCTCCAACTCGACGAATCACGGCGAGCGCTACCTCGCGCATGCTGCCGACGAGATGCTCGACCTCCTCGGAAACTCTCCGCGGGTCCTCTTCGTGCCGTTCGCGCTGCACGACCGCGCCGCCTATACCGCCAAGTTCCGCACCCGGCTGGAGGAGCTCGGCCGCGAGGTGGACGAGCTCGCGGCCGACGCCACCGGGCGGCGGCAGATCGAAACCGCCGAAGCCGTCTTCGTCGGCGGCGGCAACACCTTCCGCCTGTTGAAGACGCTGCAGGAGGCGGGGCTCCTCCCTCCGCTCGCGCTGCGGGCGCGCGACGGGATGCCCTATCTCGGCGCCTCGGCCGGCATCAACCTCGCCGGCCCGACGATCCGCACCACCAACGACATGCCGATCGTCGAGCCGCACGGCTTCGACGCTCTGGGGCTGGTGCCGTTCCAGATCAATCCGCACTACCTCGACGCCGATCCCGGCTCGACCCACATGGGTGAGACCCGAGCCGAGCGTATCGCCGAGTTCCACGAGGAGAACGCGACAGTGGTCGTGGGGCTGCGCGAGCGCGCCTGGATCCGTGTCGAGGGCTCGCGCGCCTGGCTCGGCGGCGAGCGCGGCGCCTGCATCTTCCGGCGCGGCAGCGCCCCGGAGGAGCGCGCGACCGGAGCCGCGCTCGACGATCTGCTGATCTAGCCTGGGGGGAGCCAGCCCCGCCGGCGTCAGTGTCCGCGCGCGACGGCGCGCGCGGCGATCCAGTCGATGAGACCAGGCGCCACCAGGCGGACGTAGCGACCGACCCGTCCGCGCAGCGAGAGGATGGCCATTCTCTGCCGGCGTTGCGCCGCCAGGAGAATGCGTCGGGCGCACTCCGCGGCGGTCATGATCTTCGATTCCCGCATGGGGCTCGTGCCCAGCGGTTTGCCATCCGGGCCGAGCGCCCGCCGGTGAATCTCGGAGAGCACGAAGTCGGGGCAGGCGAGCGTCACCGAGACGCCGGTGCCGGCGAGCTCGATGCGCAGCGAATCGAAGAAGCCGTGCAGTGCATGCTTCGAGGCCGCGTAGCCGGTGCGCGTCGGGACCCCCGTCAGGCCGGCGAGGCTCGAGACCACGACGATGCGGCCCCGGCTCGCCTTGAGCTGCGGCAGGGCGAAACGCGTCAACCAGGCCGGCCCGAGGTAGTTGACGCGCAGGATGCGCTCGAGAATCGAGGCGTCCTCGAGCTCGTCGAGGCGCGCCCACATGTCCTGGCCGGCGTTGAGCAGCAGCATGTCGAGGCCGCCCAGACGGTCGACTGCGAGCTCGACCAGCCGTCGGCAGTCGGACTCGACGCTGACGTCGCCCGGCAGGACGAACGCTTCGGCGCCGCGCTCGCGACAGAGCGCGGCGACCTCCTCGAGCTTCGCGGCGTCGCGCGCGGCGAGGGCGAGCCGGGCCCCTCCGCCGCGCCCGCCGGCGAGCTGGAGCGCCAACTCGCGTCCGATGCCGACAGAAGCGCCCGTGAGCAGCACGGCCGGATGCGCTGGAAACGTCATCGTCGGAACCTAGCACTTGACGAGGTCTTCTTCGGGATATATCCTTTCATCCGGATTTAAGAATGCAACCGCGATGAAGAGCCGACCCTCGAACTCCCCCGACCTCCTGCTGGCGCGCTTCTCCTCGCTCGCCGACCCGGCGCGGCTGCGCCTGCTCCACCTGTTGGAGCAGCAGGAGCTCGCGGTCTCCGAGCTCGCCGACGTCCTGCAGATGCCGCAGTCGAGTGTCAGCCGGCACCTGAAGCTGCTCGCCGGCGAGGGCTGGGTCGTGAGCCGCGCCGCGGGGACCGCGAACTTCTACACCATGGCCAACGGCGAGCTGCCCGAGAGCTCGCGCCAGCTCTGGCAGCTCGCCGCCGGCGAGACCCGCGAGTGGCCGGCGCTGGCGCACGACCGCCTGCGCCTGGCGCGCTGTCTGGCGACCCGGGCCGGCGAGGGCCGCGACTTCTTCGCCGGCGTCGCCGGAGAGTGGGAGCGCCTGCGCACCGAGCTCTACGGCGAGCGCTTCACCGGTCTCGCCTTCCAGGCGCTTCTTTCTCCCGACTGGGTGGTCGCCGATCTCGCCTGCGGCAGCGGCGCGGCGGCTCTCGCCCTGGCCCCCTGGGTGGCGCGTGTCGTGGGCGTCGACCGCTCGCCCGAGATGCTCGACGCGGCGCGGCGTCGCTCCGGTGGAGTGGAGAACATCCGCTTCGAAGAGGCCGACCTCGAGCGCCTGCCGATCGCGGACGATGCCTGCGACGCCGCGCTCATGCTGCTCGCTCTCACCCAGGTGGACGCGCCGGAGCTCGCGGTCGCCGAGATGGCGCGCATCGTCAAGCCGGGGGGGCGCGCGGTGATCGTGGACCTGTTGCGCCACGACCGCGAGGATTTCCGCCGCCAGATGGGCCAGAAGCGCTCCGGCTTCGCGCCCGAAGATCTCACCCGCCTCCTCGCCGCGTCGGGCTTCGACGCGGTCCATTGCTCTGCCCTGCCTCCGGAACCGGAGGCGCGGGGCCCGGCGCTGCTGCTCGCGAGCGGCACCCGGGTCCGATCCGGAATTTCACCCCAACGCAGGAAGAAAGGAAGCGCATCATGACCGTCTCGACCGACAAAGCGTCCATCACCAGCCTCGATTTCCGGGTGGCCGATCTCGCCCTCGCCGACTGGGGCCGCAACGAAATCCGTCTCGCCGAGCAGGAGATGCCCGGCCTGATGGCGGTGCGCAAGGAGTACGCCGCGAGCCGCCCGCTCGCCGGCCAGCGCATCATGGGCTCGCTCCACATGACGATCCAGACCGCGGTGCTGATCGAGACGCTCTCCGCGCTCGGCGCCGACGTGCGCTGGGTGTCGTGCAACATCTTCTCGACCCAGGACCACGCCGCGGCGGCGATCGCCGTCGGCCCGGAGGGGACGCCCGAGAATCCGCGCGGCATCCCCGTCTTCGCCTACAAGGGTGAGTCGCTCGAAGAGTACTGGGACTTCACCTCGCGAGCGCTCGACTTCGGCCAGGGCCTCGGACCGACGCTGATCGTCGACGACGGCGGCGACGCGACGCTGCTCATCCACAAGGGCGTTGAGTTCGAGAAGGCCGGCGCCGTTCCGGCCGCGACCGCGGCCGACAGCGAAGAGTACGCCTTCGTTCTCGCCCTGCTCGCCCGGGTGCAGAAGGAGGACCCGAAGCGCTGGAGCCGGATCGCTCCGGCCATTCTGGGCGTCTCCGAGGAGACGACGACCGGCGTCCACCGCCTCTACGAGATGGAGAACGCGGGCACACTGCTCTTCCCGGCGATCAACGTCAACGACTCGGTGACCAAGTCGAAGTTCGACAACCTCTACGGCTGCCGCCACTCGCTCACCGACGGCATCCTCCGCGCCTCGGACGTCATGCTCGCCGGCAAGGTCGCCGTCGTCTGCGGCTACGGCGAGGTCGGCAAGGGCTGCGCCCAGGCGTTGAAGGGCCAGGGCGCCCGCGTCATCGTCACCGAGATCGATCCGATCTGCGCGTTGCAGGCTGCGATGGAGGGCTACGAAGTGACGACGCTCGAGGAGACGCTGGCGACCGCCGACATCTTCATCACCGCGACCGGCAACTTCGACATCATCACCATCGAGCACATGGCGAAGATGAAGGACAAGGCGATCGTCGGCAACATCGGCCACTTCGACAACGAGATCGACATGGCCGGCCTCAAGAATTTCGCCGGCATCGAGCGCGTCAACATCAAGCCGCAGTACGACGAGTGGCGCTTCCCCGATGGCCATGCCGTGATGATCCTCGCCGAAGGGCGCCTCCTGAACCTGGGCTGCGCGACCGGCCACCCGTCCTTCGTGATGTCGTGCAGCTTCGCCAACCAGGTGCTGGCGCAGCTTGACCTGGCGCGGAACGCCGGCAAGTACGAGAACAAGGTCTTCCTGCTGCCCAAGAAGCTCGACGAGAAGGTGGCGCGGCTCCACCTCGAGAAGCTCGGCGTCAAGCTGACCCAGCTCACCCCGAAGCAGGCGGCCTACATCGGCGTCGACGTCGACGGCCCGTTCAAGCCGGAGCGCTATCGCTACTGAGGCCGCGGAGGTGTAGCGCTGGTTCGGGGGCCCGGCGGTTCGCCATCGGGCCCCCTTTTTCGTTCAGGGCTGCGCCGTTGGGCCCGACTCACCCTCTGGCGTTGACTAAGTTCAAGACTAAGTCCACAATGGCTCCATGCCCAAGATGGCGCAGGTGAGCGTGCATGAGGCCAAGACCCACCTTTCGAAGCTTCTTCGTCGGGTCGCGGAGGGCGAAGAGATCTGGATCGCCAACGCTGGGCGCCCGGTCGCCAAACTGGTGTCCGTGGAAGGGGCGCGGCTGCCGCGCAAGCTCGGCCGCGACGCAGGCCGGGTGCGTATCGCTCCCGACTTCGACGCGCCGCTGCCCGAGGCGATTCGCAGAGGCTTCGAAGGATGAGGCTGCTGCTCGACACGCACTGTTGGCTGTGGCTGGAGAGTGCGCCGGAGCGCCTCTCGGAACGGGTGAGGCAGCAATTGATGGATCCCGAGACCGAGCTTCTGCTCTCCGTGGTCAGTGTCTGGGAGTTGGCGATCAAGACGGCGCTCGGCAAGCTCGAGCTTCCTGAGGCGCTCGCGACCTACGTTCCGACTCGCCTGCGGCGCAGCTCCGTCGGCACACTCCCGGTGCGTCTCGAGCACGCCCTCGAGGTCGCTCAGTTGCCGCCGCACCACGCGGATCCTTTCGATCGAATGTTGATCGCACAGGCTCGCACAGAACGGCTGCCCATTCTGACTGCCGACGCCGCCTTCGCGGCCTACGACGTGGAGCTGCTCGCGCCCTAGGCCCCCCAGGGGAGGGCGGCAGGGACCGGTCAGTTCGTTTTGGGCGTTCCGGGCGTGAAGATCTTCGCCGCATCGGCGAGGTTCAGGAGCTCGAGCTCGAAGATCAGGGCGCCGGTCGGAGCGCTGGGGAAGCCCTCGTTGCGCGCCGCAGGAATCCAGCAGCGCCGGAGCTCTCCGACCGTCATCCCCTCGACGCAATCGGCGAACGAGGTCATGACACGATCGAGCGGGAAGAGCGTCGGTCGACCGTCGACGGCGGAGGAGGAGAGGACCTCTCCGGCCTCGTTCCAGACCGTGAAGTTGAGCAGCGCCGCATCCAACCGGGTCGCCTTCGCGCCGCCCTTGCCCGCCTTGACGGAGAGGACCCGGGTTCCGAGGCCCACCTGGCTCGCCTTGGGGTCGGCGTTCTTGAGCGCTGCCGGGGTGTCGGGCACCCGGATGACATGCACCAGCTCGAGGTCGAAGACGAGCGCCTCCTGGGCGCCGGTCTGCGGGTTCTTGGGCGCGAGGTTCGCCGGAAACCAGAAGCGCCGCTGTTCTCCCGCCACCATCCCGGCGAACGCCTCCCGCCAGGCCGGGTAGAGCTTGGTCATGGGCATCCGGGCCGGCTCGGCGACCGAATAGGTGTTCTGCACGACCGTCCCGTCGGACTTCCTCCCGATGGCGAAAAAGAGAACGAAGTCCTGGAGCCTTGGCTGCACTTTTCCGGTGCCGGCCCGCAGCTGACGGGTCGCGAGGCCCGAGGGGAGCCGGGTCGCCGTCGCGGGCGGGCCGGCGAGCTCCAGCGCGGTGGGCGCTGCCGGCGGCGGGGTCAGCGGTTTCGGCGCCGGGGCGGCCGGAGCCGAAACCGGATTCCCGGAGGCTGCTCCCGGGGGGACCTGTCCATCGACCTGCGAAGCGGGTGCGACGGCGCCGAGGGCCGCGAAAACGGCGCCGAGCGCCAGATTGGATAAGATGCGCGAGTTGGTTCGGGTCCGTTCCATGCGGCGGCACCTTACCATCGCCCGGTCTCGTGGCTCCAGCGCCGGCGTCGCCCCCCGCAAACCTTTCGCCCTGAAATGACGTAAGACAGGCAGGAGCTCTTTCGAACTCACATGATCCGTCTGCGAAATCTGCACAAGAGCTACTCCGTGGGCCGCAACCGGCTCCACGTCCTCAAGGGGCTGGACCTCGACATCGGGGCGCGCGAGCTGGTCGCGGTGATGGGCGCCTCGGGGTCGGGGAAGTCGACCCTGATGAACATCCTCGGCCTCCTCGACCGTTTCGACGACGGCGAGTACACCCTGGATGGCGTCGCCATGGGCGGCCTCTCCGAGACCCGGGCGGCGCAGTATCGCAGCCAGTACATCGGCTTCGTCTTCCAGTCGTTCCACTTGATTCCGTTCAAGACCGCGGCCGAGAACGTCGCGCTTCCGCTCTACTACCAGGGCGTCCCGCGCCGCGAGCGCAACGAGCGCGCCGCGGTCTATCTCGAGAAAGTCGGCCTCGCCGATCGCGCCGAGCACCTGCCGTCGGAGCTCTCCGGCGGCCAGCAGCAGCGTGTCGCCATCGCCCGGGCGCTCATCGCAAGCCCCAAGCTTCTGCTCGCCGACGAGCCGACCGGGGCGCTCGACTCGGCGACCTCGCGCGACGTCATGAAGGTGCTGCAGGCGGTCCAGGACGACGGTGTGTCGGTGGTGATCATCACCCACGAGCGCGACATCGCCCACATGACCGACCGGCTCATCCATCTGGTGGACGGCCGCATCGCCGGCGACAGCCGCCAGCGCCGTCTGAATCCGGACGACGTCGTGGTCGAAGTCGAAGCGCTCGAACCCCTCGAGGCTCCGCCGGCCCCAACGGCCGCTCCGGGCCACCCGGCCCCGCCTGCGGCCCGGGCCGCGGTGCCGGCAGCGAAGGCCCCCGGCCGGATCGCTACGGAGCCCGCGGCCGGATGATCCGCCTCGACGTCTGGCAGGAGATCTTCGACACCATCAAGCGCAACAAGCTGCGCACGGCGCTCACCGGCTTTGCGGTCGCCTGGGGGATCTTCATGCTCGTGGTGCTCCTCGGCTCCGGCAAGGGGCTCGAGCACGGCGTCGACTACCAGTTCCGCGACGACGCGGTGAACAGCATCTGGGTCTCCTCAGGACGGACGAGTACGCCCTACAAGGGGATGCAGCCCGGCCGCGAGATCCAGTTCGACAATCAGGACTATGACGAAGTGACGACCCGCGTCCAGGGTGTCGAGTACGCGAGCGGACGCTACTGGATCTTCGGCAGCCAGCAGGTGAACTACAAGAACGAGAACGGCAGTTACACGATCCGCGCCGTGCATCCCGGTCACCAGGTGCTCGAGCGCACCAAGATGATCCAGGGGCGCTACTTGAACGAGTTCGACCTGCGCCAGTTCCGCAAGAGCGCCGTTCTCGGGACGCTGGTCGCCAGTGCGCTCTTCCACGACGAGGACCCGATCGGCAAGCAGATCCGGATCGGCGGGATCTCTTTCCAGGTGGTCGGCGTCTTCGACGACGAAGGCAGCGAACGCGAGCGCGAGTTCATTTACCTGCCGATCTCGACCGCTCAACGCACCTTCAACGGCGCCAATCGGGTCAACCAGATCCTCTACACCACCGGCGACGCGAGCCTCGCGAAGAGCATGGAGATGGCCGGCGCGACACGGCAGATCCTCTCGGTCAATCACACCTTCGATCCGGAAGACGAGCGCGCGATCCACGTCAACAACAACGTCGAGAACTATCAGCGCATCCTGGCGCTCATCACCGCCATCCGGCTCTTCGTCTGGGTGGTCGGCGTCGGCACGCTCCTCGCCGGCGTCGTCGGAGTCTCCAACATCATGCTCGTCGCCGTGCGCGAGCGCACCCGCGAGATCGGCATCCGCAAGGCGCTCGGTGCGACTCCGGCCTCGATCGTCGGCCTGGTCATGCAGGAGTCGGTGCTCATCACCACCGTCGCCGGCTACGCCGGTCTGGTTCTCGGTGTCCTCGTGCTCGAGGGGCTCGCCAAGGCGATCCCCGACGCCGCCTTCTTCCGCAACCCCCAGGTCGACCTCCGCGTCGCCGTCTCGGCCACCGTCCTGCTCATCGTCGCCGGCGCCATCGCCGGTTTCTTCCCGGCGAGAAGGGCCGCCGCCATCCGCCCCATCGAGGCTCTGCGCGATGAGTGACCTTGCCGTGTCTCGCCAACTCTCCGCCGGTAGCGAATTCGGGGTGGCGCCAGAGGGAGGGCTCCCAGTGAGGAGCGGAGCCCGCGAGAGCGGGCGAGCACCGCAGCGGGATACCCGCCGGCGACAGGACCCGGAATTCGCGGCGAACTTGCGACAGACTTTCCGCGAAAACGGTAGCGAATTCGGGGTGGCGCCAGAGGGAGGGCTCCCAGTGAGGAACGGAGCCCGCGCAAGCGGGCGAGTACCGCAGCGGGATACCCGCCGGCGACAGGACCCGGAATTCGCGGCACGCTCGCGACAGACTGGCGAATTCGATGTTTGACCTCGACCATCTCCAGGAGATCTGGACCGCCCTGTCGAAGAACCGCCTGCGGACCTTTCTCACCGCCTTCGGCGTCTTCTGGGGCATCTTCCTGCTCGTTCTCCTCCTGGGCTCCGGCAACGGCTTGAAGAACGGCATGGACGCCGGCTTCTCGGGCGCCGCGACCAACAGCTTCTTCGCCTGGGGGATGCGTACCAGCAAGCCGTTCGCGGGCCTCCCTGCCGGGCGCTCGATCGAGTTCACCAACGCCGACATCGAAGAGCTCCGCCGCCAGGTGCCGGAGGCCAAAGTCATCGCGCCGCGCCTCCAGCTGGGCGGCCACCGCGGCGGCGCGACCGCGACCCGCGGCATCCAGACGGGCTCCTACAGCATCATGGGCGACATGCCCGAGATCCAGACCATCCAGTCGCTCGTCGTGCCGCGCGGCCGTTTCCTCAATCACCTGGACATCGAGGAGAAGCGCAAGGTTGCGGTCATCGGCTCCCGCGTTCACGAGGTGCTCTTCGAGCCCGAAGAGGACCCTCTCGGCCAGGGCATCCGGATCAACGGCGTCGAGTTCCAGGTCGTCGGCCTCTTCCGCTCCCGCCAGAGCGGCAACGACGGCGATCGCGACGCCGAGACGATCTTCGTGCCGTTCTCGACCTACCAGCAGGCGTTCAACGCCGCCAACCGGGTCCACTGGATGGCGGTGACCTCGGTCGATGGCGTCAAGGCCTCGGTGGTCGAGAAGAAGGTCCTCGACATTCTCCGCGCGCGTCACAAGGTCTCGCCGGAGGACAACCGCGGCATCGGACACTGGAACCTCGAAGAGGAGTACGAGAAGATCCAGGGCCTCTTCACCGGCATCAAGCTCCTGATGTGGATCGTCGGCGTGGGGACCCTCGCCGCCGGCGCCATCGGGGTCTCGAACATCATGCTGATCATCGTCCGCGAGCGCACCAAGGAGTTGGGGATCCGGCGCGCGATCGGCGCGACGCCGTGGAAGGTGCAGGGGCAGATCGTCTTCGAGGCGGTGCTCCTCACCTTGGGCTCGGGGCTCCTCGGGCTCTCGGCCGGCGTCGGGCTCCTCGAGCTCGTCAATCGCCTGCTGCCGCCGGCGGTGCCGGGCGGCGAGCCGCAGATGTTCCAGAACCCGGGCGTGACGCTTGAGGCGGCGGTCCTGGCGCTCGCCGTGCTGGTCGCCTCGGGCGTCCTCGCCGGCCTCGCACCGGCGCGCCGGGCGGTCGCCATCACGCCGATGGAAGCCCTGCGCAGTTGAAGCGGCCGCAGGCCGGAATCGAGTCGCAACAGTTTTCGCACAGATGGATGCAGTTTCTTTCGCAGGAGTTGGAGAGCGCGTGATGAAGAAGGTTCTCGGAGTTCTGGCGGCGTTCCTGTTCGCGGCGGTCGTCATCGCGACCGGCGTTTTCCTTTGGAAGAAGTCGCAGACCCGGCCGATCGTCTACCAGACGGCCTCGCCGGTGACCACCGACCTGGTCCGGAAGACCGTCGCCACCGGCGCCGTGGTGCCGCGCAAGGAGGTCCAGATCAAGCCGCTCATCTCCGGCATCATCGAGGAGCTCTACGTCGAGCCCGGGCAGCTCGTGAAGCAGGGCGACATGGTCGCCAAGGTGCGGGTGATTCCGAACATGGTGTCGCTCTCCTCGGCCGAATCGCGGCTCAACAAGGCGAAGATCACCGTCGGCGACGCCGAGCGCGACTACCTGCGCAACAAGAACCTGGCCGCCGAAGGCACCATCTCGGCCGCCGACTTCCAGCGCTCCGAGATCGCCTGGGAGCAGGCGAAGGAGGATTTGAAGGGCGCCCAGGACAATCTCGACATCGTGCGCAAAGGGACGAGCGCCCGCATGGCCTCAGCGTCGACGACGGTTGTCCGCGCGACGATCGCCGGAACGATTCTCGAAGTGCCGCTCGAGGTCGGCAACTCCGTCATCGAGTCGAACAACTTCAACGACGGCACGACGATCGCCTCGATCGCCGACCTCGACGACCTGATCTTCAAGGGCAAGGTCGACGAGTCGGAGGTCGGCAAGATCCGGCCCGGCATGGAGCTCGAGCTCACGATCGGCGCGCTGCCGGAGAACAAGGTCCGTGCCTCGCTCGAGCGCATCGCCCCGAAGGGGGTCGAAGAGAACGGCGCCATCCAGTTCGAGATCCGCGCCGCCGTCGTGCCGCAGAAGGACATGCTCATCCGCGCCAACTACAGCGCGAGCGCCGACATCGTGCTCGAGAAGCGCGAACAGGTCCTGGCGCTCGACGAGGGGATGCTGCAGTTCGAAGGCGAGAAGCCCTACGTCGAAGTCGAGACCGCGCCCCAGAAGTTCGAGCGCCGCGAGATCGAAACCGGCCTCTCCGACGGCATCCAGATCGAGATCGTCTCCGGCTTGACCGCCACCGACAAGATCAAGAACCCCAACACCGAAGCCGCCCCGCCGAAGGCGAACTAGGTCGGCGGCGGCCGCCGGGCAACGGCGCGGCTGCGAGCGAGCGGGGCGAGCAGGGCGAGGAAGGCGATCGAGAGAACGGTCGCGACGGCGAACAGGGTGGCGTACGAGGCCCGGGCGGCGATGAAGCCGGAGAGCCAGGCGGCGGGGAGTTTGCCCCAGACTTCGACGGCGGCGAGCACCGTGTAGTGGGTCGCTCCGATCTTTCGGTCCACCCGGCTCATCATGTAGGCGAACATCGCCGTGGTGAGCGCGCCGCCGAAGAGGTGCTCGAAGCAGGTCACCGCGAGGATCCGCTCCGGCGTCGGATCGACCTGGGTCAGCCACCACTCGCCGGCCACCGGCAGGGCGCGCGCCACGGCGCACCAGCCGACGAGGCGCAGGAGCGGCATGCGCCGCGCGAGGAGGCCCCCTCCCACCGAGCCGGCGATCGAGCAGAGCATGCCCCAGGTTCCGACCCAGAGCCCGATCTGCGCTTCGCGGTAGCCGGCGTCGACGAGGAACGGCTTGAACATCGTGTCCGCCATCGACTCGCCGAGCTTGTAGGTGCCGATGAAGAGGATCAACCAGCCCGCACCGGAACTGGTCAGCGCCCGGCGCAAAGTGGCGAGGATCTCGCCCACGCGACGGTGCTCAGCTGGACCCGCTCTCCCCGCGGGCTCCCCTGGCTCCCCTGGCTCCCCTCGCTCCGATACCGCGCGCCGGGCGACGACCGCGTTCTCGTCCCAGGAGAGCGTCACCAGCAGCGACATCGCCACCAGCCCGGCCATGCTGACGAAGAGCCCGGACCAGCCGATCGTCCCGCTCGCCCAGACGAGAAGCCCCCCGCCGGTCAGCATCCCCGCCTTGTAGCCGACCACCTGCGCGACGTTGCCGTGGCCGAGCTCGCGGGTCGACAGGACGTCGACCGCGAAGCCGTCGACCGCGATGTCCATCGTCGCGGCGAGGAGATTCATCGTGAGTACCAGCCAGAGGATGGGCGCCAGTCCCTCGCTCGGCGGCACCTTCGCCGCCGCGAAACAGGTCACCGCGAGCAGCGCCTGAAGCGGCAGGATCCAGGACTTCCGCCGCCCGAATCGGGCGTTGCCATATCGATCGATGAGCGGGGCCCAGAGGGGCTTGAGCGACCAGGGGAGAGCGAGCGCGGTCGCGAGGCCGACGCCCTCGAGGGTCATGCCGGCGGACCGCAGATACACCGGCAGGGCGGTTGCCTGAAAACCGAACGGCAGCCCCTGGACGAAGTAGAGCGTCCAGAGGATGCCAAGTCGGTCGAACCGCACGGCGCGGGGCACCGGCGGATGATACGGCTTCAGCGGGCCTTCCGGGGCCGGGCGATACGGCGCTCGACCGGGATCGATGGCGGCGCTGTTCGGCGCTACAATCGAACCCGCGGAGACCCGACGATGAGCACGATCCGAGAGGAAGTCCACAAGCTCGCCGAGAAGCTCCCGCCCGATGCCGACTGGGACGACGTGATGTACGAGGTCTACGTCCGCCAGAAGATCGCCGAGGGGCTGCGCGACGGCGACGAAGGCCGCGTCGTCTCGCACGAAGAGGTCAAGAAGCGCTTCCGCGTCTCGTGAGGATCGACTGGTCGCCTGGCTAGCCTCTAAGGCAGTCGCCTCCACATCAGCAGCGCGACCGCCGCCGGCACTGCGAGGGCGAGGGCGATGAGGGGCCAGTCCACTCCCAGGCTCGCCATCACGCCGACGCAGAGGAGCGTGGCGGCGAGGGTGTAGAGGCGGAGGGTGCGCCTCGCGCCCCGGGGGAGGGGGCGCGGATGCACGCGCTCGGTCACGCGTTCAGTGAAGGTCGGCGGCAGGGCGGGCGGGGGGGCGGCGGTCATCGCATCGCGCAGCAGGGCGTCGATTCCCTCGCTTCGATCGCTTCGATCGCTTCGATCGCCTCGATCGCCGCCATCCACCCCGTCGGGTCTGTCGGGTCCTGCCGGGTTCGGGTGCTCAGACACGGTCGACACCTCGTTCTTTCAACATCGACTGCAGCAGCTGGCGGGCGCGGAAGAGGTAGGACTTCACCGTGTTCTCCGCCACGTCGAGGAGGAGCGCGATCTCGGCGACGCTCTCGCCCATCCAGTAGTGCAACCGCAGCGCGGACTGGTAGGCCTCGGGGAGTCGGGCGACGCACTCGGCCACGGCTTCGTCGCGACGCGCCTTCTCGAGGCGCGCGAGGGCGTCCGGGTCGCCGGAGGCATGTTGCTCCAGGACCTCCGCCCCGACGTGCGGCGCGGTGAAGCGGACGCGCGCCTTGAGATTGATCGTCTGGTTGAAGGTCACCCGGTAGAGCCAGGTGCCGAACTTCGCCTCACCGCGATAGCTCTTGAGCGCCGAGTGGACGCGCAGGAAGACCTCCTGCGTCACCTCCTCGGCCTCGCCGACGAAGGCCTGGCCAAGGATCGACACGGCGAGACGGAAGACCCGGTCGCGGTGGCGTTCGACCAGCTGCGTGAACGCTGCCTCATCTCCCGCCGCGGCGCGCGCGACGAGCTCGTTGTCAGCCTCCATGTCGCGTCGTCGCGTCGGACGCAGCGGCGGCGACAGCCAGGCGATAGTAGAGGACGAGCCCCAGGCCCATCAGGGCGATCGGTAGCGGCACCGCCCAGTACGGTTTGTCTTCGGCGAGGAAGGCGAGCATCGCCATCGAACCGAAACCGAACGCCGCGAGGACGATCCCGATGGCGAGCGGCACGGTCTGGTCCGGCGGCCGTTTCCAGGCCTCCGCGGGCGGATCGAACGGCAGCTCCGGGAGCGGGATCCCCTTGTCCATCGCCGCCAGGCGCTCGGCGTGGAGGATCTCCATGCGGTGCTGCCTCTCGCGCAGTTTGAGGTACTGGTAGCCGAGGAATCCGGCGGTGAGCGCGATGACGATCAGGGCTTCGGGATAGGAGTGCATGTTCATGGGCTCCGGTGGACGCGCTTACCCTACCCGGGCGAGGCGCCGGATGGCCAGACCGCCGCAGACGACCGTCACTCCGGCGAGCACTGCCGCCGCCATGGCCGGCGGAATGTAGGTGAACTTCTCGACTCCGGCGAGTCCGAGCGCCAGCTGGTCGAGGTGGAAGGTCGGCCAGAGGAGCACCCAGCTCTTGAGCCCCTCCGGCAGCGGCAGGAAGAGTCCGGAAAGAAGGACCATCGGCAGGAAGAGGAGATTCCCCCACGCCGGAGCGGCCGAGGCCGAGACGCGGGCGCCGAGGAGCAGCCCGATGGCGCAGAACGGGATCGAGCCGGCGATGAGCGTCGCCCAGACGATCGCCACCTGGGCGAAGGAAAGCTGGATCCTCCCGCCGAGGAGCGCCGCGCCGGCGACGAGGGTGATCGCGACGGCGGCGACGCCCATCGCCATCACGACCTTGGCGACGATCGTCGCGCCGGGCGGGAGCGGCAGGGCGCGCTTGAGCCGAAGGAGGTTGCCCTCGCGCTCGGTGGCGAGGATCACGCCGGTGAAGATGCCGGGCATCGCCGCCGCGAGAACCCCGAAGCCCGCGAAGAAATAGTCGGCGAACTCCTCGGCGCCAGGGCCGCCACCGAACACGACGCCGAACAGCAGGTAGATCGCCACCGGGACGATGAGGAACGGCAGCGCGAAGCCGGTCGTCCGGAGCGCCGCCAGGGTCTCGAACTTCGCCTCCAGACAATAGGCCCGGAGTACGCGGGCGAGGGGCAACGGCTCGCGGTCGCGAGCGAACGGAATCGTCTTCATGCAGCCTCCTGGGTGAGCTCGGTGAAGGCGTCGGCGAGACTCGCCTGCTCGACTTCGAGCCGTGAAAGGTGGGGATCGGCATCGAGCCACCGGCGCACCAGCGCTTCGGCGTTGGAGGTCGTGACCTCCACGACCTCCAACGTCCCGGGCTTGCGCACCGCATCGACGACGCCTGCCCAGCGGCGGATCTCGTCCAGCGCCACAGTCGAGACGCAGCGCACGCGCTTGCGCGTGACCAGCGCGCGCATCTCGTCGACGCTGCCCTCGGCGATCTGCCGCCCCTGCGCGAGGACGACGACCCGGTCGGCGAGCGCCTCGGCCTCTTCGAGATAGTGGGTCGTGAGGACGATGGCGCAGCCGTTGTCGCGCAGGTGGCGGATCGTCCGCCACATCGCTTCGCGCGCCTGGACGTCGAGGCCGACGGTCGGCTCGTCGAGGAAGAGCAGCCGCGGACGGCCGCAGACCGCGAGCGCGAACTGCACCTGACGCTTCTGGCCGGCGGAGAGCTTGCCGTAGCGCCGGTCGGCGAGGGCCTCCGTGGCGGTGAGCGCCAGCGTCTCCCCGACCGTGAGCGGCGCGCGATAGACGCTCGCGGTGAGGGCGATGTGCTCGCGCGCACTGAGCATCGGCGCGAGCGCCACCTCCTGCATCATGACGCCGACGCCGAGGCGGCTCACGACGTCCCTCGGCGAGCCGCCGAGGAGGCGCACGCTGCCGCCGTCGGGCTCGAGGAGGCCGAGCCAGAGGCCGATCGCCGTCGACTTGCCGGCGCCGTTCGGACCGAGCACGGCGAGGAGCTCGCCCGGCCGGACCGCGAGCGAGAGGCCGTCGAGCGCCAGGCGCTTGCCGTAGCGCCTGGTGACGCCCGCGAGTTCGGCGACGGACGCCTCGGTGAAGTCGGCGGTGTCGGAGGCGCGGGCGGGATGGCGGGCAGGGCGCACCTCGATCCCGGCGCTCCGGCGCGGAACCCTACGCCCGTTCAGCAGCTCGCCGAGGAAGGTCGGCCGAACGAGGAGGTGATAGCTCGCGAGCAGAACTCCCAGCGTGACGGCGACGATCGCCGGGAACTTGACCGTCCAAGGAAGCGGCAGGTCCATGACCAGCACCTGCAGGCCGAAGAGGATCGGCGGGTGGACGAGGTAGAGCCAGTAGGAGGCGTCGGCAAGATAGCGGCGGACGGTGCTCTCCGTGGAGCCGAAGCGGACCGAAGCACCCAGGAGGCCGAAGGTCCAGGTCCAGATGGCGAGTGCGTAGCTGGCCGCGTAGGCCCAGCGGGTCGATGCGCCACCCGAAAGCGCCGTCGGCGCCTCGAGAAGCGGCGCCGTGCCGACGATGGTCAGGCAGGCCAGGGTGAGCCCGGCGGCGAGCGCGAGGTTCGACCGCCACTGGCGTGCGAGGACCTCGAGGAGCCCGGTCTGGCGATGGAGCAGCCAGCCGAACGCGAAAGCGGTGCCGTAGGCGACGAGCGCCGGGAGCTGCGGCGCCAGGCCGTAGTCGGGAGTGGGAATCCCGAACCAGACCGGCCACGAGGCGGTGAAGTGGAGCACTGCGGCGGTGGGCAGAGCGAGCGCGAGAGGCGCCACCCGATTCGCGAGGGCGCGCGCGACCCAGGTGTCGATCCGCTGGCGCAGGCGACCGCCGTCGTCGATCGTCGCGTCGAAGCCGGCGCGCAGGATGAGGACGAGCGCGTAGAGAAGGCACAGGTAGTAGAGAAACCAGAGATGGAGGAGCGGAAAGCCATGCTGCGGCAGCGCGGCGGGGGAGGCGGCCTGGGCCTCGCCGGGGAAGGTTCGCGAGAGGCCCCAGATGACCGCCGCGATGGTGAGTGGCGCGAGGATCACCCAGCCGGCCGAGAGCGGCACGAGGACCCGCCGGAAGCGGTCCTTGAGGAACCCGCGCAGTCCGCGCCGGTGGTAGACGAGGTGCCCGAAGAAGCCCGCAAGGACGAAGAAGAGGCTCATGCGGAAGAGGTGAATGACGTAGAAGGTCACCGCCAGCGTCACGCTCTGCGAGCTGTCGCGCGCCGGGATGACCAGAAAGAACGACATCGTCGCGTGCAGGACGATGCCGAGCAGCAGCGCCAACCCGCGGGCACTGTCCATCGCATGAAGGCGGCCGGGAGTGTTCATCAGCCTTGAGACAGGGGGTGGCGGGAAAAGGTTGCGGGGAGCCGCGGAACGCCTCTGGCCCCCCCCGCCGTGGCACAATCCCGCCGCGGAATCCGTTCCGTTACCTGATGAGCCGCGCCAACTCGTCTTTCGCGCCCGCTGTGGAGCGCTCCCCGGTCGCCCTGGTGAGCGCCGCGCTCGTGGCGCTGGCGCCGCAGTTCGCCACGGCAGTGACCTTCCTCGCCGCCTGGATCGCACCGGCCCGGATGCCACCCGGGCTCGTGCGGGGGCTTCTCGTGGCGATGCTGCTCGAATTCCTGCTCCTCCACTCGTATGCCTTCCTGAATCTGGCGACTGGGGTGCGGGAG